>JAPLMO010000209.1 GCA_026386995.1 Planctomycetota bacterium
CGACGCGCGGCGTGGATGTGGGGGCCCGCGAGGAGATGTTCGAGATTATCCGCCGCCTCGTCGAATCCGGGATGGCCGTGCTGCTCATCTCCTCCGACCTCGTCGAGGTGCTGAGCCTCTCGCACCGCGTGGCCGTGTACAAGGGCGGCCGGATTCTCTTCACGGCGCCCGCGAGGGAACTGACTTCCGAGCGCGTGATGGAACACCTGACGGGGGCCAAGACGGATGAGAACGCTTAGGCAGATGCTGCCGCTCCTGGCGGCCGTGACGGGGCTGCTGGTCCTGTTCCGCGTCTGGGTGCCGGGTTTCCTGGCCCCGGACAACATGCTTGACTTGACCCAGCAGATTTCCGTCAACGCCATCATCGCCTTCGGAATGACCCTGGTGATCCTGACCGGCGGGATCGATCTCTCGGTCGGGGCGCTGGTGGCGCTGGTGGGCACGACAACGGTCTTCGGGCTGATCGCGCTCGGAGGAACCCAGACCCAGAGCATCCCGGGCGTCATGGCGGCGATGCTGCTCGGCCTGGGGGCAGCCGCGACCGTGGGCTTCGCCAACGGCCTGTGTGCCGCCAAGACGCGCATGCCGCCGTTCATCATAACCCTCGCGACGATGCTGGTTGCCCGCGGGGCAGCGCTGCGGTTCAACGAGGGGCGGCCCATGCACATCCCGGAGGTCAACACGCTCTTCCTGTGGCTGGGCAACGGGCGCGTGGTCTGCGTGGTGCTGTGGCCCGTGCCCGTCCTGGTGATGCTCGCGCTCTTCGCCCTAGCGGCGGTGCTGCTCCACCGGACCCGGTTTGGCCAGCATCTCTACGCCATGGGCGGCAACCGCGAGGCGGCGCTGTTCACGGGCGTTCCGGTGGCGCGGATCGAAGTCACGGTGTATGTTATCGGCTCGCTGCTGGCCGGCGTGGCTGGTATGATCAACGCGTCCCAACTTTACTCGGCGGAGCCGGCGTCGGGTGGCGGATTCGAACTCAGTGCGATTGCCGCGGCCGTCGTCGGCGGAACCAGTTTCACGGGCGGCCGGGGAACCATGCTCGGTACGCTGATAGGCGCCGTGATTATCGGCATCCTGGACAAGGGCCTCAACCAGGCCGGCGTCCATTTCTCGCTCCAGTACATCGTCAAAGGCATTGTGATCCTGGCCGCGGTGTATGTCGACGTCCGCCGCGCCAAGTGACGGCCTGGGCGATTGCGGCGCGTCGGGACAACCGGCAACCCGGTGAAGACGGACACGTTCGAAAAGGAGTAGAAACATGCTTCCTTGCATTCGGATAAGAACGGCCTTCTGCCTCACGGTCCTGGCCCTTCTGCCGGCCTGCGTCTCGCTCGGTGCGGCGGAGGGGGCAGACGGCTTAAAGAGCCTCTTCGACGGCAAGACGCTCGACGGCTGGAAGGCGGCGGACATGAACTACTGGTCGGTCGAGGACGGGGCCATCACCGGCAGGATTACCAAGGAACACCAGCTCAAGCAGAACCTGTACCTCATCTGGCAGGGCGGGGAACTGGGTGACTTCGAGATCAAGATGAAGCACCGCCTCTCCGGCTCGCAGGGGATCAACGGCGGTTTTCAGTTCCGCAGCAAGGAATTGCCGAATCACGATGTCGCCGGCTACCAGATGGACAACAACATGAACACCGACTGGCTGGTCCGCCTCTACGACGAGCACGGGCGCGACACGCTGGCCCTGCGCGGCCAGCGAGCCGTCTTCGACGAGCAGGGCCGGGCGCAACGGACGAGGATTCCGGAGGCCGAGGGCGCTGCCTGGTTCAATCTTGAGCAGTGGCACGAGTATCACCTGATCTGCGAGGGGCCGCGCCTCACCCTCAAGGTGGACGGCCGGCTCGCCGCCGAAGTCGTTGACAACGATCCCAGGCAGCAGGACTTCTCGGGCATCATCGGGCTGCAACTGCACAGCGGGCCGCCGACCACGGCACAGTTCAAGGACATTCGCATGAAGATTCTGAAACTGGCGACCGCGGCGCCGAAACCGCCTGCGGTGGTGAAGCCGGCCGCAGGCGAATCGGTCGGCGCGGCGAACCTCCTCGACAAGACGCTGGTCGTCTGGGTCGCTCCGGCCAATCTGACTCAGCGGGGCGGCAGCGTGCTGACGATCGACGATCAAGACAGCCATTTTGACGGGATCGTCTTCGCAGAACTCGCGCCGGCCAAATGGATGGCGGGCAGCGATTTCTTCAGGCGAACGCAAGAAGATCAGGCGAACTGTCCCGCCGAAACCGCCGATCCGAACACGCTGGTGCAGGTCGCCATCGTCTACCGGGGCAGTCTCATCACGGTGTACCGCAACGGAAAAGAGTACTCGCGCCACGAGATCGCGCAGCCG
>JAPLMO010000148.1 GCA_026386995.1 Planctomycetota bacterium
GTGCCGCCCAGCGTGGACGCACCAACCGTCACCGCCCCCGTGCCGGTGCCCGAGCCGTAGGTGTTACTGACGAGGAGTGCCCCTTGCGACACTGTCGTTCCGTTACCGTATGTATTCGCGCGGCTGAGGACAAGCGTGCCCGTGCCGTTCTTGGCGAGGCTGCCGTTGGAGAGAACGCCAGAGATTGTGGCGAAATCCGCGGTCGTCGTCGGGTTGTCGTTAACGGTGATGGTGCGGGCCGCGCCGGCGAAGTCGATGCTGTTTTTGAATTCCGTTTCATTATCCGCGGTCGTTGAACCAAACACCAACGCTGAGCCTGAAGGAACGAAACCGCCGCTGCCCCAGGTCAAGGGGGTCGGACTCCCGGTGCCGCCGATGGCCACGGTCATCTTGCCGCCGCTGGCCGAGAACCCGCCGCTGCCGGTCCACTGGATACCCGCACCGAAGTCGCGGATGAAGGTTGTCACTCCCATGCCTTCCAGGACACCGCCACTGAGTACCAGGCCACCGGCCGAGGGCAGGCCAACGCCGTCGCTGGCCCGGAGGACCCCTGCGGAAATGGTGGTGGGGCCGGTATAGGTGTTATTGCCCGTCAAGACCAGAGTCCCGCTTCCGTCTTTCGTAAGGCCCCCGCCGGACGGAGAACTCGACAGCACTCCGGAAAGCGTTGCGAAATCATTGGCCGACGACGGGTTGTCGGTCACGGTGACCGTTCGTATTGCCCCTAGAAGATTGATCGGGTTCTTGAACTCGGTCTCGCTATCGGCCGTCGGCGAGCCGAACATGAGGGCCGAACCTGTTGGGACAAACGGACCGCTCCCCCAGGTCAACGCCACCGGCTGCTGTGTGCCGCCAAGGAGGGCCACGGTCATCTTGCCGCTAAAAGCCGAGAACCCGCCGCTGCCCGTCCACTGAACCGGGCGATCGAAGGTTGTTGCCACGATGCCTTCCAGGACCCCGCCATTGAGGACCAGTTTGCTGTCCGAGGGCAGCCCGACGCCATCCGTTGCCCGGAGGGCTCCCGCGGCAATCGTCGTGATCCCCATGTAGGTGTTCGTGCCTGAAAGCACAAGCGTCCCCGGTCCGTTCTTCGTGAGAGCGAGGAAATCGCTGCCGGCGCCGCCGCCGGACAACACGCCCGAGAGCGTTGCGAAATCCGTGGCGACCGCGGGATTGTCGTTTACGGTCACGGTCCGTGTTGCGCTGCCGAGATTGATCGGGTTTCGGAATTCGGTCTCGCTGTCGGCCGTCGGCGAGCCGAACACGAGGGCGGCACCGGACGGAACGAATTGCCCGCTTGCCCAGGTCAACATCGGCGGATTCACCGGGTCGCCGAGGGCCACGGTCATCTTGCCGCCGGATGCCGAGAACCCGCCGCTCGTGGTCCACTGGACCGTACTGGCGCCGGTCGTCCCAAGCGACCGTGTGAAGTTCGTTGCCCCGATGCCTTCCAGGACGCCGCCGCCGTCGAAGACGAGGTTGCTGCCGGACGGCAACCCGATGCCGTCGACGGCGCGAAGGGCGCCGGCGGCAGCAACTGTGCCGCCGGAATAGGAGTTGTTGCCCGTCACGGTCAGCGTCCCGGCCCCGAACTTCTTCGTCAGGCCGCCGGGGCCGCTGATAGCGGAACCAATCGTGGCGTTATAACCGTTCGTGTCGACTACGCTGTAGGTGGCGTTAAGCACGATACTGCGGTTCGGAGAGAGGTTGAACGACGCTCCAAACTGGAGCGTCGTTCCGCCGAAGGTGGTGTTAAGGATGATGTTCGTGGCGGGTGAGGCGGGCGCCGTTCCGAGAGCGCCATCGCTACTGACCTTCAGGACGCCGTCATTTATTACTGTGCCGCCCTGGTACGTATTCGACCCCGTCAGGGCTAATGTGCCCGTGCCCGCTTTTGTCAGGTCGCCGGGGCCTCCGATGGAGGACGCGACGGTGATGTTGAAGATGGACGTATCTATCGTGCTGCCGGCGGAGTTGAGCGTGATGCCGCGAGTCGAGGCGAGGTCCGCCGACGCATTGAACGCGAGCGTTCCGCCGTTAAGAGTGACGTTCGCGGCGGGCGCTCCGAGATTGCCGTCGCTGTCTACCTTCAGGATGCCCGCGTTGATCGTGGTGCCGCCCTGGTACGTGTTGGCCCCGGTCAGATACAGCCTGCCATCGCCGGTCTTGGTCAGCCCGCCGGTTCCGCTGATAGCGGAGCCGATCTTGAGAAGGTAACCATTCGTGTCAACCGTGCCGCCTGCCGCGTTCAGCACGATATTGCGATTCAGGTCGAGGTCGAACGACGCTCCATACTGGAGCGTTCCGCCGCCGAAGGTGAGGTTCGTGGCGGGTGAGGCGGGTGCTGTTCCGAGATTGCTGTTGCTGCTTACCTTCAGGATGCCTGCATTGATCGTCGTGCCGCCGGCGTAACTGTTGAAGACGTTTGTGAGGGTCAGTTTGCCCAAGCCCATCTTCGTGACGGCGCCTGCGCCGCCGATGATGTTGCCGAACGCATCGTCACCGGGTTGGTCGAACGTCAACGTCCCCCCGTTCACGGTCATGGGGCCGGTGAGGCTGGCCGTGTTGCCGCGCAGTTCGCCGGCCTGGATAACCGCGCCGCCGTAGCTGTTGCCGCCGGTCAAGGTCAACATGCCGGGTCCCGCCTTGGTCAGTCCGCCGGAGCCGGTGATGTGAGAGGCGATCGCGACGTTGTAACCGTTCGTGTCGAACTTGCCGCCCGCGGCGTTGAGTGTGATGCTGCGGGTTGAAGCCACGCTGAAGGCCCCCCCGAATTGCAGCGTTCCGCCGCCAAAGGTGATGTTGGTGGCGTCTGAGGTGGGCGCCGTTCCGAGGTTGCCGTCGGCGCTCACCTTCAGGATGCCCACATTGATCGTGGTGCCGCTCTGGTACGTGTTGGTCCCGGTAAGAGTCAGCGTGCCCACGCCGCTCTTGGTCAGTCCGCCGGTTCCGCTAACAGCGGAACCGATCGTGACGTTGTAACCGTTCGTGTCGATCGTGCCGCCGGCGGCGTTCAGCACGATATTGCGATTCAGGTCGAGGTCGAACGACGCTCCATACTGGAGCGTTCCGCCGCCGAGCGTGATGTTCGTCGTAGGGGGAGGAGGCCGGGTTCCCAGGTTGGCGTCGGCGTTCACCCTCAGGATGCCGCCGTTGATCGTCGTGCCGCCTGTGTAGGTGTTGGCGCCTGTGAGGATCAGCAGGCCTACCCCGGTTTTCGTGATACCCGTTCCGGAAGACGCACTGTCAATGTTCCCCGAGATCTGCAATGTAGCCGCACTGCTAACATCAAATAGAACCGAATCAAGGAGGGAGATGGGCGCCGAAATCGTGTGGGTGACCCCGTTGCCAAGGGCCCGAACGAGCGCCGAGCCGCCCGGGATCGGGATGTCAAGGTTCAACCCAGTGCCGGTGAGCGTGTAGCCGGATGAGGTTAGGCTGACGAGGTCGAGTTGGCCGACCGTGCGGCTGACACCACCGTCGATCGTCACGGTCCCCGGCGCCCCTATGGAATCGTTCAGCCGCGCGATGTCGCCCACGCCGTCCGGCACGCCGTTGTTCCATTGGAGGGAATCGCTCCAGTTGCCGTTTCCGCCAACCCACGTACTGTTTAGAGCCAGTGCAGGAGCGGCAGGCAGGAATCCTATCGCTGAGAGGAGTGCGGCGAGAAGAAACGCTGACGCGGGGCCGTTGCGGCTCATGTGTTCCATCTCCCTCGGAGCAACCTTGTCCCACTGTGTAAGCCGGCGGCCCGGCAGGCCGCATAGCAGAACCGGAAAGCGGCCGAGTCCGGCCACCCCCGGCGGCATGTCGCCTGGCTGTGCCTGGGGAACCCCAGACCGGCCCCGGGGGCCGATGGCCCCTATTATGGGAAAATATACGTCATTTTGCTCCAAAGTCAAGCGACTTGGTCAAAGGCAGTTAACGGCAGTTCAAAGTTCAAAGCCTGCCCGCCAAGTTTAAGGGCGGGGTTCAGGTTCAGAGCCTGCCCGCCCGTGGCGGGTTCAAAGTTACCACGGCGCACTGAACGGGTCTTGCGTAGGGGCCGCCCTACGTGGCTGCCCGCCGTTTTGGTGCCGCGCGTAAGGCTCTCCCCGGCCCCGCCCCTTCATCCCGCGGCAGTGCCGCGGGTTTGTGGTCCCCGGTTCCCTGTTGGGAAACCGGCACCTTCATGTCATCTTGACTTTCATTGCGTATTGCTGCCAGGAGTCGCACCGCTTGGTCGGGATGAAAGAACGGGTGCTGAGGCGGCAGTAGGCCACAGGCCAGGCCGGCAGCCGGTTTGCCCCACTGCAATCCCTGGAGGTTGTCCTGTCCCTCGGTGCCCCTCGTTGCCGGCTGCTTGGCGGTCGGAGCCGCGGCGGGCTTGGTGTCGGGGTTCGACCGCCACCACTGGAGCCAGAGGTTCTTGTCGGCGCCGAGGAAGACGCCCGTCAGATTCTGGAGGCCCTTGGTGATCCGTTCAAGTTCGTCCCCGCCGGCCGCGGGCAACCGCCTCATGAGTTCCCGCACGGCACTTGCCGGATCGAGATTCTGCATCTCCTCCAGGGGGTATTGGCCGTAGCCGTGACCTCCCGCGTCGGTGACGAATCCGTCAGCCAGGAGTTCCATGCGCGGGCGGCTCTTGTTCTTCTGCCACCAGGCGGCGGCCTCGGCCTTCTCCTCCGGCTTGAAGTAGTGTCCTGCGGCATACACCAACTGCATCTCGAAATCGGGGCCGCTGCCCCATACGTCGATCAGGGTCTCGATGGCCTCGGGAGAGGCGATCCTGCCGAGGCCCTGGATGGCGCACCGGTCATGCAAGGGAAACTTCCCTTCCAGCCAGAACTTCCTCAGGAGCGGGACGGCCTGGGCGGGAGCGCTGGCCGCGACGGCCCTGACCAGGGCCTGTCCGTCGGACCCCGAGAGCGCGGCGGCGGCCAGGTCCTCGGCCGTCTTCAGGGCCTCTTGCGGGTGCTTCTTCAGAAGGCGTACGGCGGCGCCTGCGCGGACGGTGAGCGGTTTGTCCGCATGGAGGGCCTCGACGAGAACGCTTTCGCCGACGGCATCGCCGCGATCGAAGAGCGCCGCCGCCGCCTTGAACTTCTTGACGAAGTCGGGGTCTGCCAGGTCGGCCACAAGGCCGGCGTGGATGGTCTCGTTGACCAGGGCGACAAGCCTGGGACTGTCGAAGAAGGTCTTCAGGGCGCCGCGTACTAAGAACGGCGGCTTGCCGGCGACGGCCATCATGATCTCGACTTTGCGGCCGTCCTTCAGGGTGACGGTGATCAGCGGATCGGCGGTCGGCCACCTCCAACCTTCGCCGGAGTACCGGAAACAAGCCCGCGGCACGGCCGCGACGGGGCGGCTTTCGAGTTCCATTGAGGTTTGCATTGATATTGCACCTGGGGCGTGGCATAATCGCACCGCACCCGGTCGGCTTGTGTCATTCTCGATGGCCTTTGCAACGGGTTAGGAGGACTCATGGCGCGCCAGTTACAACGCGACGAAATCCCCATCCCGCAGTTGCCGGAGAAGATCGCGGCTGAAGTCCAGGCATGGCGAAACCAGGGCTATCACCCCTTCCCTTCGGAAACCACTCGGCAACTGCTGTCCTACTGGTTCGACCGTGACCACGAGGCGGGCGAACAGTTTTACGAGTGCCAGCGCCACGCCATTGAAACGATCATCTACTGCCACGAGGTGCGCGGGGTTAGAACGCTCCGGCAACTTTATGAGGAGTTTGCCCCGGAGGTCTTGGCCGCCAGCAAGACGGTTGCCGACGAAGCGGACTCGATTCCCTTTATGAAATACTGCCTCAAAATGGCCACCGGGTCCGGAAAGACGTGGGTCTTGGGGGCGCTTCTGACATGGCAGTATTTCAATGCCACAAATGGCGAGACAAACGCCCCCTACTCCCGGCGGTTCCTTGTCGTCACCCCCGGCGTGGAAGTCCTGAACCGGCTGCTGGACAGTTTCAAGGGCAAGCGCAACCCCAAGACCAGGCAGCGCGACCCTCAGACCAGCGATTACAATCGCCCCCTGTTCATGCCCGGCGATATCCAATGGCGCGGCCAGTTTGACCTTCAGGTCCTTGAACCCAGCGATATTCGGGCGAACGCGCCGCCCCCTGACGGCCCCTTTGTGGCCTTGCTGAACTGGCAACAGTTTACAATGACCGCCGATGCGCCATCGCTGGGAGAACAGTTCGGCCTAAGTATCCCTGAAGAGCCGCGAGGCGAGATCATTGCCGACTTCCTTACCCAATACCCCGACCTTGTAATCATGAATGACGAGGCCCACCACGTCCACGGCAAAGGAACCGTCAAGGGCGAAGAACTCGTCTGGCGGCGGTTTATGAAGGTTCTGGACGAACGCGGCCGCGAGCGCCACGGCGAAAATCGCGGCCTCTTCCTGCAAATGGACTTTTCCGCCACGCCCTTTTACGGGTCCGCACACAAGAGAGAATACTTCCCCCACATCGTCTATGATTACGACCTGCGCGAAGCGCTGAACGAGAGGCTCGTCAAACAAGTATTTCTGGAAGAGCGCCAGGCTCTCGCCGGTCAACCCCTTGAGGAATTGAATTACCGCGCCGAGCGCGAACCCACCGAGAATGGGAAACGGGGCGAAGTCACCGGCCTCTCAACCGGCCAGAAGCAGATTCTTGATATCGCCGTCAACAAACTCAACCAACTGACCAAGGAGTTTCAGGATTGCGGCATAGACCGTAAGCCCGTCCTCATGGTGTTGGCCGAAGACACCACGGTTGCCGATAGGGTGTATAACCATCTATTGACAAGCGAAGATCACCGGGGCGGGCGGTTTGTGCCGCGCTCCGTCCTGCTTTTTCACAGCGAACTGGAAAAGGGCAAACACGGCTACACCATCGAAGAGGCGCGCGGCAAAGGCCAAGGCGACAGAGACATCCCCACGCTGGAGAAAATCGACGACGACAGCGACCCCTTGCGCATTGTGGTTTCGGTTCTGGCCTTGCGAGAAGGCTTTGACAAGACCAATATTGCCGTTGTCGCCGTGTTGCGGGCCACGGAAGCCGACCTGTTGCTGGAACAGATAGTCGGGCGCGGCCTGCGCCTCATGTTCCCGGCCTACCGATACCCGGAACTCGAAGAAGCCAAGATCGAAGCCTTCAACGCGCTTCAGAAGGGGGGACAGCCGCAGAACTCCTTCGACTTCCTCTACATCGTGGAACACCCCCGATTCCGCGCCTTCTACGATGAACTGAAAGGTCGTGGTTATCTCATCGGTAGCGGCGATACGAGCCGCACCACAGCCACGGGCGACATCATTCCCGTGGATGCGGCGCCGGAGCGCATCCCGGAGCGGGACATCGCATGGCCTGTTGCCGTGCAGGAAGAAGTGCGCCAACCCGACCTTTCGGCCATTCCGATCAAAGACCTGCCATCAGGCACGTGGGATTTGGATCAGGTCCGCCAGGTTATGCAGAACATTGCCGTCACCGACCGCCACCTTGAAACCGACACCCGCGCCAAGACTTGGGGCCTTCGGGACCGTTTTTTCGACTATGCACACTTTCTCCGAATTGCCACGGATGACATTGCGAAGCGCGGGCGCACCAACGTGCTGACCGCCCGGAAGGCCGAGATTGCCGGTCTGGTTGACGAATACACCACGCACCGGCTTTTCGGCCAGTCGATTGACTTCCGCCAAGAAGAGAACTACAAGGTCCTGGCATACCAGCCCATCCGGGATTACGTCGTGGCTACGATCCGCAAGGCCATCTCGGACCTTCTGGACCAGCCGCGCTACGAGGTCCGCCGGGGTTTGTGGAAACGGTTAAGCGATTTGCCCCGAATCTTCGTCCGCCAAAGCGTCTGTGTGCCCGCGCGTAAGTGCATCTATCCGACCATCGGCTACCCAATCCGCTTTGGCGGCTTCGAGCGGCGAGTCATGGAGAATCTGTTGGACAAGTCCGGCGAGGTCCGCGCCTGGTGCAAACTCCAAAAGAAGCACGGCCTGGAAATCCCCTATCGTGACGCCTCCGGCGTGTCGCGTACCTACGAGGTCGATTTTCTGGTGCGAACCGACGAAGGGTGCTATCTCCTGGAAACCAAGGCTGATAAGGATCTCACGCTGCCGAATGTCGGCCTCAAGGCCCGGGCGGCGCGGTCCTTGTGCGAGTATATGAGCGGCGTAAAGTGTGAAACCATCCAGCAGCCCGACCGCTGGGAGTATATGCTCTTGAACGAATCCACTTATGATGCGAACGAGGGGCAGAGTTTCCAGGCCCTGCTGCCCCTCATGCGGCAGGTGCGCGATCAGGTGATCGCCCAGCAGTTCCACGGATCGCTTTTTGTAAGGTAACGTGCGTTGTCAGATTCCAAAGAACCGAAAAAGAAAGCCGCCGACCCCGAAGGCAAGCCTTTTGAACTCAAAAGCCCGGCCGTTCCAGCCGGCAAGGCCCAAGGGCGACTGCCTCTCAAAAAGCCCGAACCGACCCGTCCGCCCGTCGAAAGGCGCAAGCGCGACTCCGTCCGGCTTGTATGGGATTCCAAGCCCAAGCGCCCACCCTCTCCGCGCGACATTGAGTTTCAGACGGCCGAAGTGGTGATCCCAAACCCGGCGCGGGACAAAGACTTGTTGCCCACCTCTTTCCGCGACGGCATCCTCGGTAACGAGGAACTGGACCGCTCCCAGATGAATCGCCTCATCTGGGGCGACAACCTTCTGGCGATGCAAGCCCTCCTGTCGCAAGGGTATGAGGGGAAGATCGACCTCATCTACATCGACCCGCCGTTCAACACGGACGAGAAGTTCAACTTCCAAACGGCGATTGATTTGGGGGAAGTGGGGCAGGTTGGCCGCCAGATCCCCGTCATAGAGCGACTGGCCTATGCGGATACGTGGGAAGGCGGCACGGACTCATACTTGGACATGCTGTACCCCCGATTCCAACTAATACGGCGGCTGTTGGCCGACGCGGGCTCCGCCTTCGTCCACGTTGGGCCGAACGTATCTCATTACGTGAAGATTCTCTTGGACGAGGTATTCGCTGAATCGCATTTCAGGAACGAGATCGTTTGGCAAAGGCATGATCCCCATAATGATGCGCGCACCAAACTCGGTTGCATGACTGATCGCATCCTATGGTACTCCAAGGGGGACCGCCCTTACTACGATGCTGAGATCGAACGGGAGGATTTGTCCCCGTCGGCCGAAAAGGAATTCTCCCTCCTTGAACTGCGCGACGGAAGTATTGTCAACTATAAGGGCAACGAGGATCGACCCGGGCGCAGGTTCAAGCTAGACGACGCGACGTGGAAGGGAACATCGAGACAGTTTTTGTGGAGAGGCGCGAAGCCTTCGCCCAAACGCGAGTGGATGTATGATCTCTATGGGATGGAGGCTGCACTGGCGAGCGGCGAACTTTATCTCCGCAACCCCGCAAGGGGTGCAGCAAGATGCAAGAAGAAACACCTAGATGAGAACAAGGGAATCTACCTTCAAGATATTTGGGATAATGTTGGGCGCATGAAGGGCGGTTCGCTCTACCCAACACAGAAGCCAGGCCGTCTGCTGGAGAGAATAGTACGCATAGGTTGCCCGCCTGGGGGTCTTGTTGCGGACTTCTTTGCAGGTGCCGGCACCACTTTGGCAGCGGCCGAAGCAAGTGGGCGTCGATGGATTGGGTGTGACTTAGGCAAAGTTGCCATTCAAGTTTCGCGCGCGGTGCTTGTGCGGCGCGACGCCAAGCCCTTCCTTATAGAAAACATCGGCAACTACCAGCGCGAGATGATTTATCTGTCGGGGGGCCGCATCTTTGAGATGCAAAAGATCATACTCAAACTCTACGGCGCAACCCCGCATCCCAGGCAAAAAGACCTCGGAACCCGTCAGGCCGAAGACGGGACACTGGAACTCGTACACGTCGGCTATCCCGACCGGCCGACGACGGCCCGCAAGGTTGAGGAACTCGCGCATCTGGCGCAGGAATTGGACGGCACGGGCTATAAGCGCCTCGTGGTTCTGGCATGGGACTACGACTACAACTTTGACGCCGAATGGGAGGCCCGCCTGAAGGCCATGCGGCGCAAGCCCACCGTCGACGTCCAGCGCCGCATGATTCCCCCGGACGTGATCGACTATCTGCGCAAGGCCCGCAGCGAAGAGGACTTTGAGAAACTGGCCGACAAGGTGGTTTTCCACGAAAAGCCATACCTGAAACTGGCCGCACCCGTGGTAGAAAAGGGCGAAAAGGGCAAGCGCCAGGTTACGATTGCCATCGACAAGTACGTTGTGTTCGACCTGCCAGTCAGCCCCAAAGACCAGGAGAAACTGCGCGAAGTCGTCAAGGACAACTTCGCCGTACTCATCGACTACTGGGCCGTGGACTGGAACTACGACGGGGCCACGTTCCGCAGCGAGTGGCAGGCCCTCCGCGGAATCGGCAAACACACCCAGATCGTGCCCACAGAAGTCACCAACTCCTTAGACGCGGGCCGCAAACACACGATTGCCGTCCGTGTGGTGGACATCTTCGGCAACGACGCGGCGGCTACCTGTGAGGTGAAGGTCTGACCATACTCCGCACTGCAAGCGCGTGGGTGCAGAGCACCCACCCTACATGTTTGTGCCCATATCCCCCCCCCCGGCAACCTCCCCGGCTATTCCGTTGCCTTTTCCTCCCGGCCCGCTAAATTACCATTTCGGGCGGCGGCGGGGCGAAACACGGACGCCGTGGGGACTTGGTATGACAGCGCTACTTTCAAGGTTTTGCGCGGCGGGTCTCCGTACCCGCAGCGCAAGAGTGCCGCATGATCGCATTGGCAGCCGGCAATTCGCGCGGCGGTTCAGGAGAACCGCCGCGCACAATAGGGAAGTTGCACTGTCGTATTAAACGACGGTGCCCGCGCCGGCGATGGTCAACCGCGAGCGCGGGCGTCGGTCAGACAACATCCCAGCGTTACTTCACGATTTCGGTGCGGCGGGGCCGATCAGCCGTCGCCGTCGGGCGGATCGGTAAAGCATGGCAGACAATAGACGTAACGGCTTGTAGAATAGGGTGGACGGAATATCTGGGAAGAACAGGCGTGACTTTTGGCAAAACCATCGTCTCTGCGCCATGAGGATTGGGCCGAGGCGGGAGAAAGTTCAGCGTTGGCAAAAGGAGACCCTGAGCGTATGAAAAAGTTGCTGTGGATTGTTGGGAGGGCGGCCGTGCTGTCGTTGATCGTGTGTCCGGCCCTGGCCTTGAACGCCGCCGAGCAGCGGGAGGGCGAGGCGAAGACGCCGGAACCAGCCATCGGTCCGGGCCACGTCTGGCCCTGCGATCCGCCGGCGGATTGCCCTTTCGAACCGACCAAGTCGATCACGGCCTTCGTCTTCACGGGGCGCCATGCGGAATACACGAAAGCCGACACCTGGTATCCCTCCTGGGCGGCCGATGGCAACCTCTATTCGCCTTGGACAGACGGCTCGGTCAATGGGTTGGCATCCAACTCGGCGGGAAAAAACGCCGCCACCGGCCATGCGAAGATCCTCGGCGACGATCCGCTCAACCTGAAAGTAGTGGAGCAGGCCGTCTACAAGTCCGATCCTTCGCCTTACGGCAGCCGCTATCCATGCGGCAGCCTGGTCTATAACGGCGTTTGGTATTATGGCACGTATTGCCTGGGCGGCGGGCAGGTCACGAAGAAGGACGGGATTACCTACAACTGGCCATGGCTTGGGCCGTTTGTCGGGTTTCGCTGGTCCGCCGATTTCGGGAAGACCTGGACGCAGACGCCCCGCACGCCAGAGCAGCCGCTCTTTGGCGAACAGGGGCTGAAAGGCGAGCCGGTCAAGATCGGCGCTCCGCATTTCGTGGACTTCGGCAAGAATATGGAGCACTCGCCGGACGGCAAAGCCTATCTGGTCGCCCACGGCGCATCCGACGGCGCCAACCGCCGCTTCGGCTACGACAGTTGGATCACCGGCGACGCGGTCTACCTGCTGCGCGTCACCCCAGGCATCGAGAACATGAACGATCCCTCGAAGTATGAGTTTTTTGTCGGCCATGATGCGAAGGGCGAGGCGATCTGGGCTCAGGATTTCCCCCGCATTCGGCCGATCGCCGCCTGGCGCGACACCATGGGCTGCGTGACCATGACCTACAACGCGCCGCTGAAGAAATTCCTGATGTGCGTGACCGACGGCGTCACGACCGGCGCGGCGATGAACACCTATATCCTGGAATCCGATCGGATCACCGGTCCCTGGAAACTGGTTACGTTCATGCGGAAGTTCGGCGAGCAGGGCTACTTCGTCAACTTCCCGTCGAAATTCATCAGCGCCGACGGCCGCACGCTTTGGCTCTGCTATTCGGCGAACTTTTTTTCCTTCCCTTCAAACCCGCCCGGCAGCCGTTATGCCATGTGTCTTCAGGAGATCAAACTTCTCTCTCCGGCAGACTGACACCGTACAACGACGGCGCCCGCGCCGGCGGTGGTCAACCGCGAGCGCGGGCGTCGGTCAGGCAACATCCCAGCGTCACGTCACTATTTCGGTGCGGCGGCGCCACGGCCGCCGGGGCCGCGACGCTCCTTCCCTTCTTCGCGGCCGACCTCGAATTTCTTCCGCTGATCGTCCGTCAGGACGGTGGCCCTGATCTTCTCCATCGCCTCGCGCAGCAATTTCGCTTTGGCCTGCGGGTCGGAGGCGCTCTGCATCTGCTCGTGGGCGGCCTTGAGGATCTCCTTGGCGGCCTCCTGCTGGGCGGGCGTCAGATTCAGCCGCTCGGTCAGGCGGGCCAGGTGCTCCTTGACGCGCTCGGCGGGGCTTTCGCCGCCGGCGCCGGGGCCGCGGCCTTCACGGCCGGCATCGAGTTTCTTCCGCTGCTCGTCCGTGAGGACGGTGGTCTTGACCTTCTCGACGGCGTCGCGGAGGATTTTCGCCTTGGCCTCGCGGTCGGTGGCGCCCTGGGCCTGCTCGCGGGCGGCCTGCATGATGGTCTTGACGGCGTCCTTTTGCTCGGGCGTAAGGTTCAGTCGCTCGAACATTTCGCCCGCGTGCTCCCGGGCGCGATCGCCGGCGCCCTTGCGGACCTCTTCCCATTTTTTGCGTTGCTCGTCGTTGAGGACCGTGGACTTGATCTTCTCCATGGCCTCGCGGTAGGTTTTCGCCTTGGCCTCGCGGTCGGCGGCGCCCTGGGCCTCCTCGTTGGCGGCCTTAAGGATGGCCTTCATCTGCTCGCGTTGCTCGGCCGACAGGCCCAGCCGCTCGGCTATGTGTTCACCGCGCGCCTGGAGGTCCCCGCCTGCCCCGGCGGCCGGCGTTGCAGCATTCTCGGCCAAGACCCACCCCGCACTCAGGGCCAGCACCCCCATACCCAGCGTCAACACAATCCATCGCATCCTGTTCCACTCCCTTCCTCTGATACTCCATCAACCCCAGGAAAATGACGGGAACCTGGCTGGGAACAGGAAAAAGCGAAGACATAGAAGGGAGAAGGATACGCACATCGCTGGAGCGCGCGACGGCTACTTCGCGGGGGCCTTCGCGGGCGATTTTGCCGCGGCCGGGGCCGACGCAGGAACCGCCGGCGTGGCAGCGCCGAGTTTCTTTTCGATGGCGTCGATCTTCTTCTGAACTGCGGCGGCCCCGGCGTTCTTGCCGCCCTTGCCACCCTTGCCGCCCTTGTCCGGCTTGGCGTCGCCTATGGTAGCGAGGGCCTTCTTATACATGTCGAGTGCGGTCTTCAGGTCGCCGGCCTTCGCGCACAGGTCGCCGATCTTCACGGTCAGTCCCCACTCGCCCGCGCGCTTCTCCTCGGGGATTTCCTGGTAGACGGCGGTGAGAATGGCCATGGCGCTCTTGTAGTCGGCGGCGGTCTCGTACAGGCTCGCCACCTTCATCTGCATCAAGCGATTCTTCATTTTGAACTTCGCGGCACAAGCATCGATGTCGGCCTGGAGGTCGGCGGGGGCATTGGGCTTATCGCGCTCGAGGGTCTTGATGGTGCGCCCGATGGCGAAATACCGCTGCTGGAGTTCCTGCCACGCGCAGGCCGAGGCCAGCACGGTGTCGTGATACGCCTTGAGTTCCGGCGTCATCGCATTCTTGGCGATCTGCTCGGTGGCATTCTTGGGATTCTTGACCGCCTGCAAGGCCGTGCCCTGGCTCTGGATGGAGGCCATCTCGATTTGAAATTCGTCATTCTGGAGACTGCTCATCTTGTCGCGGACCGCGTACAGGAGTTTCTCGATCTTCCTGGCGGCCAGTTCCTGCGGCGACGGCTGCGCGGTCGTGGCGGGCGGCTGCTCGGTCGTGGCGGGCGGCTCGGCAGGCGCCGGGTCGGAAGCGCCCACGTCGGCCGCACGGGCGGACGCTATGCCCCAACCGACAGCGAGCAAAACAAGCCCCGTCAGACCGAGTGATTGGCGCAAATATGACACCATTAGCACGACCCGTTGGCGGCGCCGGCCCCCTGCCCCACACGCCGCGTGCTCATTATACGTTTTGCCGAGGCCCGTCAAACACGAAAACACCGGGAATCCCTTGGAACTCTGCCGAGGCCGGGGTATAACCCGTTTCGCGATTTGCGCGGCTGGTCTGTCGCCCAGGCGACTCTTCGACCTGGCCCGCCGCGCGTAGCGGCATTTTCGCCCGCGCCGGAGGCGATTCTTGCGCGGTGGGTACGGAGACCCACCGCGCAAGAGCGCAAGTGGCGATGTCGTGTTAATCAAAGGAACGCCTATGACGGAGCACGAAAGCCGCGCGCGGTTCTACGTGCCCGACCTCGCGGAAGGCGCCGAGGTCGCCCTGCCCCCGACCGAGGCCCACCATGCCGCACACGTGCTGCGCCTTGCGCCGGGCGCGGTGGTGGAACTCTTCGACGGTTGCGGCCGCGCGGCGAGTGCAAGGATCGCCACGGTCCGACGCGGCGACGTAACGGCCCACGTCGAGAGCGTCCGCGGCCCGGTAGCGCGGCCGGGGCCGGCGGTGCACCTGGCGTTCGCCGTGCCGAAGGGGAGCCGCCTCGACTGGCTCATCGAGAAGGCGACGGAACTGGGCGTTGCAACCTTGCAGCCGGTCCGGTTCGAGCGGAGCGTCGCGGGGGCCGGCGAGTTCTCCGAGGCGAAGTGCGCCAAGTGGCTCGCCCACGCCGTCGCCGCCGCAAAGCAGTCGGGCCTCGATT
>JAPLMO010000285.1 GCA_026386995.1 Planctomycetota bacterium
ACACACCTTTATTATGGCTCCGAAATCGCGTGATGTCAAACTCAAATAGCCCCGAAATGGTAACCCCTGAGTTTTGGGCGCACCATACCCTGCCGGGTGGCATACCCACGCCGCCGTTTGCGTGGGCATGCTCCATGGCCGCGGCGACAGCATGCCCAGCGAACAGCGCGCTGGGCATGCCACCCTGCTTGGGCCGAATGAGCGCCCAAAACTGAGTGGTTACCCCGAAATGCAGGGCCTCGGCCTGGGATGCCCCCTACTTACGAATCGCCTCGGCGGCCGCGGGGTCGCTCGTGACCACGCAGATGACCGGCGTTTTCAGGTACTCGCGCGCGACGCGGATGACGTCTTCCGGCCGCACTTGCCGCACCCGATCGATTTCCTCGCGCGGGAACTGGTAGCCCAAGCCCAGGGCCTCATCGACGGCCACCTCGTAGGCCGAGGCACCGACCGTCTCGCGGCCCAGTTCCATCGCCGTCACGACCGTGGCGCAGGCCGGCGCCAGTTGCTCCTCCGTGAAGTTCTCGCGGCGGGCCCGATCCATGGCGGCCTCGATGATCCGGACCACTTCCGCCGCCTTCTCGGGCTGGCACACGGCCATGGCGGCGAAGTACCCCGGCCTCAGGCCCTCCAGCGAGAACGCATGGACCTCGTACACGAGGCCCTTGCCTCGCAGTTCCTCGTGCAGCCACCCGCCCGGCATCTGGTAGCCCGACATGACCGTGTCCAGCACGTCCACCGCGAACCGGTCACGCACGTTGTAGATATCCATCCCGGGGTATGCCACGTAGACTACCGCCGCGCCTTTCTCGGACGGCTTGATGTAGACCTCGCGGCCCTTGACCTCGCGCGGCGGGACGTCCTTCGGAAACGCAAGGTCCTTGCTCGGCGGCAGGGCATCGAAGGCCGCCCCGACCAGGTTGACGGCCTTGACGAGATCGACCCCGCCGAAGATCGCCACCACGAGGTTGTTCGACGCCACGTACCTGCGATGCCAGTTCTGGAGCCGCTCGCGCGTCAGGCCCTTGACGACGTCCGGCGTGCCGAGGACCGGAAAGCGGTACGGCGAGTCGAGGAAGAAGACGCGGTGGAAGTACAGTTGCGCCTCGCCGTGGGGCGAGTCGGCCATGTGGGCGAGTTCGGCCAGCGTGAGTTCCCGCATCCGCTCGACCTCGTCCTGCGGAAACGACGGGCGCAGCAGGCAATCGGTCGCCAAGTCGAACGTCTTCTCAAAGTCCTCCGGGAGGCACCAAGCCGAGAGGTAGATTGTGTTGCGCCCGGCCTCGGTCTTGATGTCGGCGCCCATGGCGTCGATCACGGCGGCAATGTCCGCGGCCTTGCGCTTGGCGGTCCCTTTGACGAGCATCCGGGCCATGAACGACGAGATGCCGGCGTCCTTTTCAGACTCCACCGAGAGGCCCCCGCGCATCACCATCTGGATGCTGACGCTCGGATGGCCCTCGACGGGGCACACGAGCACCCGCACGCCGTTAGGCAGTTGGCGTGCGATGATCGGAGGCCGCCCCCTGGCCGCCGAGGTCGCGGACGGGATGCCCAGCGCGGGCTTCGTTTCGGCCGGCGCCGCGGCCTTGGCCGCCTTCGGCCGGACAGTCGTCACACAGACCGTCTCGGGCCTCAGGTACTGGGCCGCCACGCGCTGCACGTCCTCGGCCGTCACGGACTGGATGTTGCGGACGTAACGTTCGGAGAAGTGCGGCGAACCGATCAGGAGTTCGCTGGTGGCCATGTCCTCGGCGATCTGGGCGCACTCCTGGAGGCCAAAGACGTGCTCGCTGATCTTCTGGCGCTTCGCGCGGGCCAGTTCCTCGGCCGTGACCTTCTCCCGGACGACCCGCGCCAGATGCTCCATCACGGCGGCCTGTGCGGCCGCGGCCCTGGCCGGCTCGGCCTGAAAGGTCACGACGAAGCGGCCGCCGTCGAAGCCGGCCGGGGTGAAACTCTCGCACTCGATGGATTCCACGAGGCTCCGCTTGTCCCGCAGGTCCGATACGAGGCGCGACGCCGTCCCCTCGCCGAGGACGAACGCCAGCGTGTCCAGCGGGTACAGGTCGGGATGCGTCAACTGCACGGTCGGGAACTCGATGATCGTGCGGACGCTGGCGACGTCCATCTCGGACGACGCCTCGCGCGGGGCCACCTGGCGCCCGCGTTCGGGCAGAACCGTGGGCGCCCCCGGCCGCCGCTGCCACGGGCCGAGGACCTCGCGGATCTTCGCCAGAACAAGGTCGGCGTTAAAGTCGCCCACGGCCACAGCGAGGCAATTGTCGGGCGTGACCTTCGCGCTGTAGAACGCCACGGCGTCCTCGTGCTTCAGTTGCCGGAGGTCCGCCAGGTAGCCGATGACGGGGATATGGGCGGGGTGATCCAGGAAGAATGTCTCGTCGGCCAGGCGCCAGAGGCGCTGGTCGGGGTCGGCCTCGGCCCGCTCCAACTCTCGCTGGACGACCTGGAACTCGCGGTCGAACGCCGCCTGGTCGATGCGGCAGTTGGCGACGTTGTCGCCGATGATCTCGATCAGTTTGCCGATGTGCTCACCGGCCGCCTCGCCGTAATAGCAGACGAACTGCTTCGAGGTGTAGGCGTTGGTCTGGGCGCCGATGGCGGCCAGGGCGTCGCGGACCTGGTCCTCCGTGCGCGTGGCGGTAGCGCCGCCGGAAACAACGTGCTCCAGGAGGTGCGAGATGCCCGCGCCGCTGTACTTGCCTTCGTTCAGGGCGCCGGCGGCCACGTAGATGCGAAACGCCGCAACGCCGCCCAGATGCCGCTCCTTGACGATCACACGGAGGCCGTTGTCGAGCCGCTCGATGCGCTGGCCCTCGCGCGGCGATTCGAGGGGTTGCGCCGGCGGCGGCTCTTTGGCCGCGGCCGCCGGCGCGCCGCCGGCAAAGAGGCAAATCGCCAGCAGGGCTAAGCCGACCATACTTAGCCCCCAGCCTACGTAACGTGCAATCCTCATGTGCCCTGCCCTCCCTCAAACAAGTCCAACAGGACCCGCGTCATGACTTCGGCGAACTGGCCCAGTTCGGCCAGGTCGATCGCTTCATCCGCCATGTGCTCGGCCCCTTCCGGACCGCACGTAAAACCGATGGCGGGGATGTCGTGAAGGATGAGGAACTTCGCGACGGTCGCCCCCGATTGCCCGCGGCGCACCGGCCGCCGGCCGGTGACCGCTTCAGTCTCGCGCTCCAGGTGCGCCACCATCGGGTGGTCCGGCGACACGAGCGACGGCAACTGGTGCGACAGGGTTTCCAGGTCCATCCGCACGCCGGGGCTGCCCTTCTGGACCTCGCGCAGCACACAGCCGAGGTGGTCGAGGATCGCCTGGCCGTCGGTCCCGGGCAGGTAGCGGATATCGATCATGCATTCGCACTGGCCTGGAACCATATTGGGGACCGAGCCCGCATGAATCGCGCCGATATTGAGCGTGGGCGCCGTGAAGAGGTCGCTCTGCGGGTCCGGCGGGCGCCAGCGGCGGATGGCGTTCAAAAAGTCGACCATCGGCCAGAGGGCGCTCGCCCCCCTCTCCGGCTCGGAGCCGTGCGCCTGCCGCCCCACGGCCCGCGCCTTAAGGTGCAGCAACCCCTTCTCGCCGACGTCGACGATTCGCATGTTGTAGCCGGCGTCGGGGACGATGGCCGCCTCGGCCTCCAGCCCGCACTCATCCAGCAGGTACTGCATCCCCAGGGCGCTGCCGGCTTCTTCGTCGGCGGCGCCGATAAAGATCAACTGGCCCGAGAACTCCCGCTCGTGCTCCTTAAGGAACCGCGCGGCCAGCATCATGCCGGCCATCGGCCCCTTGTTGTCCTTGGCGCCGCGGCCGATCATGCGGCCATCGCGGACGACCGGCTCAAACGGGTCGCTCGTCCAGCCGTCGCCGGCCGGGACCGTGTCGAAGTGGATCGGCACGACGATGCGCGGCCGCCCCAAGCCGATGCGGGCCACGACGTTCGTGCGGCCGGGCAGTTTTTCAAACGTCTCGTACGCGACGGCGTGCCGCGCGCAGAAATCGGTCAGCACTTTGGCCGCGCGAAACTCATCGCCCGGCGGGTTCACCGTCCGGGCGCGAATCAGGTCGGCCAGGTACGTCTGGAGGTCTGCGGCGTGGCTTTCAGCGAATGCGTGAATGTCGTTTCCGCGGGCGGGGGCCATAGGCTTCCTTACTGTTTGGTGGTCACTACCAGTATAGCATAACCCTGGCGGAGGTCGGTGCCAGTATAACATGACCCGCCGCTTACGCGGCGGGCTAGAAAGGCTGCCCGCTATCTTTTAATCCGCAATCCGCAATCCGCAATAATCTTCAGTCTTCATCCACCGGCCCGCGGGCCTGGTCCACCTCTTCCAGGTACGACAGCGTCCGCTCCAGTTCGTTCTGGAGGTGGCGGACTCGCAGGAGGCTGCGGACGCGCGTCAGCAGTTCCCACTTGTTGATCGGCTTGGAGAGGAAGTCGTCCGTGCCCGCCTCGACGGCCCGCTCGATGTCGCCTTCCTCGGTCAGCGCGGTCACCATGCAGATCGGAATGGCGCGGGTGGCGGCGTCGGCCTTCAGTTTGCGGCAGACCTCGAAACCCGACAGTTTCGGCATCATGATGTCCAGCAGGATCAGGTCGGGCTTGGCATCGGCCACGCGGTCGAGCGTTTCCTGGCCGTCAAAGGCTGTGACCACGCGGCAGCCCAGTTCGTCGAGGTACGCCTGGAGGAGTTCTACGTTCTGCTCGGTGTCGTCCGCGATGAGGATCGTCGAGTTCCGGACTTCCTGGTCGATGTCGTTGGTCATGGATAACCTCCCCTGCCTGCCTCACCAGTCACTTGTACTGCCGCCGGCCCGCCTATTTTAGATTATGGATGTTAGATTATTGACTAGTAAAAGTCAACAACAATTATGTCACTAAATCTAAAATTCACAATCTAAAATGTCTTCATTCGGCCAACTTCAGCCGCTGAAGCAGCGTCTGCGTCCGCTTCGGCATGGCCTCGCTGCCCGAGACCGCCAGCGCCCTGAGGTGGCTAGCCAGAATGTCCAGCCCCGCCCGGTCGTTCACCTCGTACCAGTGCGGCACCAAGCCGAGAACCAGGCCGAACGCCTCGGCCCGCTCCACGAAGGCGTCGAACACCCCCGCGGCGCCGAAGTCCACGCCCAGGAACAATTCCGGCCGCTCCAGGCTCAGGCCCACCAGGTAAACGCCCCCCTCCGTGGTCGGTCCCAGAACGACGTCGTCGATGAGGAGCCGGTCGAACGCGTCGATGACAAACGCATCGGGCACCGTCGGGCAGTCGGTCATCAGAATGACGACCCGCCGATGACCCAGGCGAAACGCCTCTTCAAACACGCTCGCCAGCACCTGGCCCCGCGACGAGCCTTCCTGCTGCACGAGGCGCCACTGGCGCGACGCCAGCAGGCCTACCGACTTGCGGCTCCCCCGGGGGGCATAGCACAACAGGCGGCTGTCGGCCGACAGATGCGAGAACCGCTCACACAAATCCATCACGAAACTGCGGCAAATCTTCGCCGCCGTGGGCGCACCGAGTTCCGCCGCCAGGCCCGGCTTGACCGCGCCAGACTTCGGGTCCGTCGCCAGCATCGCAAACAGGGTGGACATAGCCTCCACCTGCGCCCCAACCGCTCAGCCCTCTGGTCAACGGCAGACGCATGTTCAAGAGCATCCTCGCGCCGAAACCAGCCGCACTGGCCATTTCAACCTACGGATTATAGTCGGCGGGTCGGAATAGTTTCCACGAAAAACGAAGGGCGGCCGTCACGCCTTAGTGTGACAGCGCTACTTTGTCTTGCGCGGCGGGTCTCCGTACCCGCCGCGCCATGCGGCGCTGTAGTCCTACTCCACCAGTTCGAGCATCTTGTCGTAGAACTCGTGGAACTTGTTGCGGTTGGGGCCCTTCAGGAGCGTCATCGCCGCACGCGGGTGCTGGTTCAGGATGCCCGTGATCATGTGCGGGATCATGTAGCCCCACTCAATCTCGTTCTGGAGCGGCAGGATCGTCTCCGCCACGCAGTCCAGGATGGGCCGGATGTTGAACTTGGGGTTCTTCAGAAACCCCAGCAACAGTTCCGTCGGGCAGTTGCCAGCCGCGCGCCCGAGGCCGTACACGGTGCAATCGCAGAAGTTCGCCCCGCGGATGATCCCCTGGATCGTGTTTGCGAACGCCAGTTGCTGGTTGTTGTGGAAGTGGACGCCCACTTCCTTGTTCTTCAGGGCCCGCTGGTACTTCGTCACGAAGTAATCGACCTGCTCGCTGTAGAGCGCCCCGAACGAGTCCACCACGTAGCACGCCTTGACACCCGTCTCGCGGTCGATCTGCTCCAGGGCCGGGTCCAGTTCCCAGTCGGACTCGATCGAGACCGACATGATGTTGATGGTCGTCTCGTACCCCTTCTCGCGCGCGGCATTCTCCAGCACGATGGCCTTGTCGATGTCCTTGACGTACGTGGCCACGCGGATCATGTCGACCACCGAGTCCTTCTTCGGCAGCAGGTCCTCAGCCTTGGCCTTGTGCGAGTCCTGCATGATGGCGATCTTGGTCCCGGGGTTCGGCACGCCCTCCGTGACCTTTCGCAGGTCTTCCTCTTCGCAATAACGCCACGGGCCGAACTCGTCGGGCGCGAGCATCTCACGCGAGTTGCGGTACCCCAGTTCAACGTAGTCGATCCGGGCCTCGCAACAGGCCTTGTACACGGCCCGCACCGTCTCGGGCTTGAAGAACGAATCGTTCGCCAGTCCGCCGTCGCGGATGGTGCAGTCCAACACCTTGATTTGCGGTCGAAACACGGTTTCTCCTACTTGCGGCGAGAACGCAGGATTATACAGCAAATACCGACTTTCGCAACCAGGAATTGTCCCACGAACGTGCGGCACCAGTACTTCAACGCCACTTAACCTTTACGCGGTGGGTCTCCGTACCCGCCACGCAAATCTGCTCTTAGCGTTGTAGTGCTACTGGGCGGCGAAGCGGACCTTCCAGCGGACATCGCGGCCCTGGGGAGACTTCAGGGTCACACGCACCAGGTCTGCCTCCACGGCAACCGAAACACTTACGCCTGCGGCACGGTCCTCCTGCGAGATCTCCGCCCCGGCGGCCTTCCAGGCGCCCTTCGTGGAGCGCGTGAGCACACGCAATTCGTATGCGTCGCCGCCGACCACCTTGCTCGTGCCGGCCAGTTCCCGCGTATCGGCCGCCCACTTCTCCTCCAGCACGTCCACGATGCCCTGCATGATGTGGCGCGAGGTGCTGATGAGTTGCGGATGGTCCGCCACCTGCCGCACAGAAAGGACGGCGCACGAGGCTGGCGGCAGCACGTACTTCAGGCTGCCCTTGAATGGCGCAACCAGCGCGTTGGTCCAGAACTCGAAGGCGACGTACTCCGCCTGGTCCGAAAGGCCCAGGTCCTTCACGGGGCGATCCACCGCCAACTCCTTCTTGTCCGACGTCCAGTTGAAGAGGCCGACCACGTCACGGCGCGGCTGGCGGCGGTCATCAGTAACCACCCAGACGCGCGGCACATTCTCCTCGAAGAGGTCCACCGGCCGCGCCTGGAGGCCGTGCGACGGCATCGTGCGCTTCAGAATATCAAACCGCTCGGCGGGCATGTCCGGGAAGGAATCGCTGCTCATGTTGAGTTGGCCGGTGACAGTCACCCAGGAGCAGATGGCCCGCGCCTGGGCCAGGGGCAAACTCGCACGCGCGTAGAGCGGGTCGGGGTCGTTGTACCAGATGCGGCCGTGGAGGTGATAGTTCCGCGCACCGAAGATTGGGCCGCGCTGGAGGCCGGCCCAGTCGGCGCCGTTGTCCGGTCCGATGCGCATGGCGTCCACGAGGCCGAAGGCGCCGCCGTAACTGCGCATGTTCTGCGGCGTGCAGCAACCCAGGATGAACACGTCCCGGCCGGCGACCTCGCGGATGAGTTTCTGCCCGTCGCGGTAGGCCTCGATGTTGGTCTTGTCGGGGTTGTGGTGGACGGCGTCACCCATGCGGTCGTCTTTGTAGGCGTCGTTGACGTACTGCTGCCGCGTGCCGGTGCCGGTCCACATGCCGTCCATCTTGAAGTACCGGTAGCCCCATTCACCGCCGATCCGCTTGATCTCGGCGCGCAGGTACTCCTGCACGGCGGGGTGGGTCAGGTCCAGACACGTACCGCCCCAGGAGGTGTCGTAGGGGCTCCCGTCGGCGGTCTTGACGAACCAGTCCTGGCGCTTCTGGAACCACGGGTCGTTATGTGTTCCCGCAAACGGCATGAACCAGATGCCGGGCACGAGGCCCTTGGAGCGAATGTTGTCGGCCGTCGCCTTCATGCCTGAGGGATACGGCCCGTCGGGCTTGACGCGGGTGAAGTTCTTGCGGGGGCCGTTCTTCTTCGGGTCGCCGTCCTGCCAGCCGTCGTCGATCTGGACGACCGAGAACCCGAACGGGGCAAGGTGCTGCGCCGCAAGGGCCGACTGCTCGGGCAACTTCTTCTCGTTCGACGCCCCCGCGTCGTACCACGTACAGTACCCGACCGGCTGCGGTGGCAGCTTCACGTTGTAAACCTTCGCCACCGCATCGGCCCATGCCTCCATGCCCAGGCGGGCGTCGTCGAAATAGCCGATGGCGAACGTCTCGAGCGCCTCCTTTCTACCCGGCGCGAGGCGCAGGCGGCCGTACTCGATCCGCGCGTCCATGCGGACTCGCCCGTCCTTGACGCCGGCAAACACCACGCCGCTGCCCCGATCGGTGGTGATCCAGCCGCCGACGACTCCGCTGCGGCTTTTCGGCTCAACCACCGCCTGCCACATGTAACTGCCAGGGGCCTTCCCCGGCGCAGCAAGGCCGCCCGTGCCAAAAACCTTAAGCGCTTCCAGGGGCTTGCCGAGGTCCAGCCCGACGCTCAGGGTCGGCACTTTGTTGGCGACTGTCACCTCCTTGCCGCCGTTGTGCAAACTCGCGCGGATAAGGACGAAGGGGAGGTTCGGCGCGATGAAGATTTGGTCGGAATTGCCATCGGGGTACTTGATCTCGATCCCCTGGCATTCGCCGAACGTCTTATCCGTAACGGTCACGACCTTGGCCGCACCGCCCTCGCCGGACAGTTTGCCGTCGACGATAAACGTCCGCGGCCCGCAACTGGCCGACAGCCGCCCGGCAGCCGTATCATACTTTACCTCCATGGAGGCGTTGCGGATGCTTAAAACGTCGCCTTGTGCCGCAGCCGCAGCCCCCAACAGGAATCCGCACACCAGAACAGCAACCACGGTGACTGCTCGCCTGCTGCCTCGCATCGTTCGCTCCCCTAATCAGTGCCGCAGCATCGTACATTCCGCCGGCCGCGAAGTCCACTTTCCGCCGCACGAGTCCTGTTTTTGAGCGCGGCGGGTCGGGAGACCCACCGCACAATGTTACTTCGCCGCCTGAATGGCACGCCGCCGGGTTAGCGATTCTTCAGCAGCACAAAAAGATTGGTGCCATACCGTCGCAGTTCGTTTTTCTTGTGTACCATGCGCGGCCGCAGGTATAATGGCCCTTGCACCATCTTAAAAGGAGAATGCGTATGACCCTGTTCGCCCGGATGTGGAAACCTGCCGCACTGGCCCTCGCCTTCTGCCTCCTCCTCGGCCTGGCCTCGGCGCCCAGCCGCGCGGCCGACGCCGCGAAGCCGAACAGTCTGGTCATCGTCAAAGCGGAATACGGCGATCTGCCAAGCGGCGATAAAGTTGACGTGACGAAGAAGGTGGCCGAGATGGTCAAGGACGGCGCACTTTCGGTCGAGGCTACCAACGACAACTTCACCGACCCGGCCGAGGGCATCGTCAAGAAACTGCGAGTGGACTTTACCCTCAACGGCACGGCGCTCTCGAAGACCGTGGACGAGGACGAAACATTAACGATCAGTGCAAGCGACCTGCCGGTGGCCAGCAAACTGGTCATCGTCAAGGCCGTTTACGGCGACCTGCCCTCCGGCGATTCGGTCGATGTGACGAAAAAGGTGGCCGAGATGGTCAAGGACGGCGCACTTTCGGTCGAGGCGACCAACGACAACTTCACCGACCCGGCCGAGGGCATCGTCAAGAAACTGCGGGTGGACTACACCTTCAACGGCGCGGCGAAATCCAAAACCGTCGACGAGGACGAGACCCTGACGATCTCGGCCGCCGGAGACTGAAGTCGCGTAAACGTCGCCGGTTACAGCCGCTCCGGCAACCAGAGGCGGAAGGTCGTGCCGTCGGCCTCGGTCGACGTGAAGTCGACATTGCCCTTCAGATACTTCTCGGTCAGCCATTTCATGGCAAAGGTGTCCAGGCCGCGCCCATAGCCGATTGGGGTCGTGAAGTATCGCTGAAAGACCCGAAGAGCCACGTCCGGCGGATTGACCACGCACAGGGTCCGACCCACCGCGGCCGGGGGCGTGGCGTAAATCTGCCGGACCTTGTCCAGGACCTGGCACACGGAGGTTTCTTCGAGCATCATCGGGCACTCGTCGGGGGGAGCGTGCAGGAGCGTCCGCTGAATCTCGACCCCCTTTGACAGGAGCGCAATCGACTGGCGGACGTTGCGGACAAGGCTGTCGCCCCTGTGTTCCATGGCCAGCATGTCCGAGGCCGCTACGCCAGAGGGAACGTGCCAAAAGGCGTACCGCGTCACTTACAAGGGGGTCAGGAGCCCTATCGCCATTGACCGATTCCTTTCTGCTGTCTGGCCCTCCACAGAATTCATTATAAAGCAATGCTCCGGTCGCAGACGGCAAAAACGAAATTGCTCTCGAAGGGGCGGATGCCTCGGCCGCACATGTTCAGCGGGGCGAGGAAAAAGTGGCTGCATCCGTTCGGCTGTATGCAAACTGGGGCGGTCCCCTTTCCGCGAAACCGCCAGAAGGACGCAGCCCCCCTGCCCGTTCCCCTTGAATATGGCCGATGAGACGGGCCGACGGAATCACGCGCTTTCCAATCCCACAAGTATACTCGCGCCTCATGCATGAGGCGCGCGGCCGATACCTCCTTGGAGAAATTCGCGGCAAACCCCCGGCTAGTACTACAACGCCACTTAACCTTTGCGCGGTGGGTCGGAGTTTACCCGCCTGGGCGGGTACCCACCGCGTTCGAAAAGGCGGTTCCTCGCTCAGAAAACGAGGCATGCGCGGCGGGTACGGAGACCCGCCGCGCAAAATGGCGCTGTAGTGCTAGGCAGGGAGGCAAGAAGGCGGTGCGCCGCAAGACGCCTGCGTCGTAAAATACGTTAGAAGCATGCCTCTGCCGTCTCACTGCAATGCGGGGGACGTTCCGTATGAGTGCGGAAACCACCCAGAGTGCAGCGATGCGATCTCGCCGAAGGGTCCATAGACAAGCACCCCGAGCACCATACTTGGGACCAGCGTGTGCCAGGGGGCCGTCTTCTTCAACTTCCTTACCTAATACTATTGCGCCCGGAAAACGAGGCGCAGGCTGTTGCGCCGTTCACAACGTAAACAATTTCACAAGAGAGTTGACAAGATCAACCTACGTGCTACGATATCCCTTGGAACAGGGCGGGAGGAAAAAATGTGACGATCACGCAGAAGTGCCAGTACGCCTTGCGCGCAATCTTTGAACTGGCCCGGCGCAACGGCCAGGGGCCTGCCAAGATCGCCGACATCGCAGAGGCACAGACGATCCCTCCGCAGTTCCTCGAGACGATCTTAAACCAACTCAAGCAGGCCGGTTACGTTGAATCGCGGCGCGGCGTGCGCGGCGGATATATCTTGACCGCTTCGCCCGCGCGACTGACGGCCGGCGACATTATCCGCCAGATCGACGGACTCGGCAAACCGGTCAAGTGCGTCGTCGGCGGCGGAGACGAGTGCCCCATGCGAGGCGCCTGCGCCTTTGAAGACATGTGGAACCAGGCCGGCGACGCCCTGGCCAAGGTCTTCGACAACACCACCTTCCAGGACCTCCTGGATAAGCACGCCGCGATCTCGAAGCCCAAGGGCCGGCCTTCCACCTCCTCTGCGAAGCCGCGCTAGTCGCGGTCGCAGAGTTCGTCCAGCGCTGCCGGCCAGCAGGCTGCCGGCTTCGCCATCTGATCGCTTCGCTGACAGTCCCCTGCCATGCGGCCGCTGACTTTCTGCGCGCCGCCGGCGACCTTGCCCCATTCTCTCTCGCGCAGCAACCGGGACGCGCGCGAACCCGGCCGCACAACCGCGCAGTCCTTTGACTCCCTGCCCTACCGGTGGTATCCTCCGATACAGATTCCAATGGAAAACGGTCCAGAAAGGGTTACGCCATGACACAGTCGAATGCCGGTGCGATGGACAGGCGTTGGTTTCTGAAAACGGCGACGGGTGCGGCGGGGCTGGTCATCCTGGCGCCCGGCGCGGTCCGCGGGTTCGAGGCCAACTCCAAAATCCAACTGGGCCTTATCGGCTGCGGCGGGCGCGGCGATTGGATCGCCGACCTCTTTAGTAAAGACGGGCACTACCAGATCGCCGCCCTGACCGACTACTTCAAGGACCGCGTCACGGAGGCGGGCGAGAAGTTCGCCGTCCCGCCTGAGCGAAGGCACACCGGCTTTGATGGCTACAAGCAGTTGCTCGCCGGCAAGGTCGACGCGGTGGCCATTATGAGCCCGCCGTACTTTCACCCCGAGCAGGCCGTCGCCGGCCTCGAAGCGGGCAAACACGTGTACATGGCCAAGCCCATCGCCGTCGACGCCCCCGGGGCGATGGCCATCGCCACCGCGGCCGCCAAGGTCAAGGACAGGCTCTCGTGCCTCGTCGATTTCCAGACGCGGGCCAACGAGTTCTACAAGGGCGCGTTCGAGAAAATCAAGGAAGGCATCATCGGGAAGCCTGTATGCGCCCAGGCGTACTACTACGCCGGGCGGCTGGACGCCCAGGCCAAGCCAGGCACGCCGCAGGCGCGGCTGAGGAACTGGGTCTTCGACATGGCCCTCTCGGGCGACATCATCGTGGAGCAGAACATCCACGCACTCGACGTGGCCAACTGGTTCCTCCAGGGCCACCCCGTCAAGGCTGTCGGCACGGGCGGCCGCAAGGCGCGCACCGATATCGGCGATTGCTGGGACCACTTCGTCGTTACCTACTGGTACCCCGACGACGTCCTGCTCGATTTCTCCAGCGGCCAGTTCACACAAGGGTACGACGACATCTGCTGCCGCGTGTACGGAACCCTCGGCACGGTGGACTCGCACTACGGCGGCCTGGTGAACATCCGGGCCAAGACGGGTGGCTACCGCGGCGGCCAGACGAGCCCCATTTTTAAGGCGGGCGCCCAGGCCAACATCAAGACCTTCGCCGAGGTGATCCTGGCCGGCAAACCCGTGTGCAACGCCGAGGAAAGCGCCGACAGCACCATGACGGCCGTCCTCGGACGCATCGCCGCCTACACCGGCAAGACCGTCACGTGGGACGAGATGCTGAAGGCCGGCGAGAAACTCGACCCAAAACTCAACCTGCCCGCCGACGGGCCGGAGTGGAAGGGATAGCCGCATCATTACGGATTCCGAAAACGCGCGGCGGGTCTCCCCGACCCGCCGCGCTTGCGTTTGTGCGACACGCCGAAACTACTTGCCGGGGATAAACGTATCCGTGGGCTTCAGCGTCACGATGTACTCGGTCAGCAGGCGGATGGTGTTGTCGGCGTCGCGGAGGCTGACGACCTCGACCGGCGTATGCATGTAGCGGTTCGGAACGCTCACGAGGGCCGTCGCCACGCCGGCTCGCGTAAGTTGCATGGCGTTGGCGTCGGTGCCCGTGGCGCGCGGCTCGGCCTGCATCTGGTACGGGATCTTCTTGGCCTTCGCGACCGCCTCCAGGCCGCGTTGGACCTTGGAGTTGATGTTCGGCCCGCGGCAGAGGATGGGACCGTTGCCAACGCGAACATCGCCCAGCCTGCGTTTCTCTTTCTCGATGCCCGCGTAGTCCGAGGCGTGGCCCACGTCGACCGCGATGCCCACGTGCGGATCAATGCCGAAAGCGCTCGTCTTCGCCCCGCGCAGGCCCACCTCTTCCTGCACCGTGGCGACCGACCACAGGGCGACCTTGGGCTTGCGTTTGGCGACCTCCAGTGCCGTCTCGATGACCACGAACGCCCCGATGCGGTCGTCGAAGCCGCGGCAGGCCACGCGGTCGTTCAGCAGGTAGCGGAGGCGAACGTCGAGCGTCACGGGGTCGGAGACGCGGACGACCTTGCCGGCCTCCTTGCCGTCCTTGGCGCCGATGTCGATAAACATGTCCTCGATCTTCGGCGAGACCTTGCGCTCTTCCTCGGTCATCAGGTGGATGGCCTTGCGCCCTATGACGCCCGCCACGGCGCCCTTTGCGCCGTGCACCAGGACGTGCTGGCCGACGAGAATCGTCGGGTCGAAGCCGCCGATCGTCTGGAAAAAGAGGAACCCGTTATCGTCGATGTGCGAGACCATCAGGCCGATCTCGTCGACGTGCCCGGCCAGCATCACCCGCATGGGCGCGGACGTGTTCACACCGGCCAGGACGTTACCGTGCACGTCGGTGCGGACCTCTTGGACGGCGCCCGCGAGGCGGCGGCGGATGACCTCCTGCGCCTCCTCCTCAAACCCCGACGGGCACCACGCCGCCATCAACTCTTCAAGGAACTTCTGCCTGTCTGCCTGCATGAGTGACTCCTGAGCGTTCCCTTTTGCGGACCCCTCTATTCACAGATTATCTGCGCGGGGCCTGCGCCGCAAGGAATTCGCGCGGTGGGTACGGAGACCCGTACGTGTTTAGCGTGCCAAGCAAGACCTGTCATTCTGAGCGAGCGAGAGCGAGCGAAGAATCTCGGCCGTCCGAACGGCGAGATTCTTCGGCCCCGTAAACGGGGCCTC
>JAPLMO010000440.1 GCA_026386995.1 Planctomycetota bacterium
GACCCGCCGCGCAAAACCTTGAAAGTAGCGATGTGCGGTTTGTGCCCCCTGTCAGAAAGGGCCACTCATGAGCGGGATCTTTGCGGTTGCCTCCAAGGGCGATTGCGTCCATGACCTCTTCTACGGGACCGATTACCATTCGCACCTGGGCACGCGTCGCGGCGGGTTGGCCGTGGCGGGCGAGGATGGGCTGCTTCGCTTCATCCACGACATCTCCAACGCGCAGTTCCGGTCGAAGTTCGAGGACGACATCCGGCGCATGCGCGGCCGTCGCGGCATCGGCGTCATCAGCGACTACGAGGACCAGCCGCTCATCATCGGATCGCACCTCGGCGTGTACGCCATCGTGACGGTGGGCGTCGTGCAGAATGCCGCGGAACTGGCGAAGCAGGCGTTCGTGAAACGCACGACCCATTTCTCGGAAATGAGCGGCGGGGCCATCAACCCGACGGAACTCGTGGCCACGATCATCAACCAGGAGCCGACCTTCGAGGACGGCATCCGGCGGGCACAGGAGGCGATCGACGGTTCTTGCTCGATGTTGCTACTGACGGACGCCGGCATCTATGCCGCACGCGACCGCCTCGGCCGAACGCCCGTTATAATCGGCCGCAAGGACAGCGCCTACGCGGTCACCCTCGAGACCTGCGCGCTGCCGAACCTGGGCTACGCCATCCAGAAGGAACTCGGGCCGGGCGAGATCGTCCTGGTGACCGAGGAGGGCGTCGAGCAGAAACGCCCGCCCGGCAACCGCATGCAGATATGCTCGTTCCTGTGGGTCTACTACGGCTACCCGGCGTCTTCGTACGAAGGCGTTAACGTCGAGGTGGCGCGGAACCGCTGCGGCGCGGCCCTGGCCCGGCGCGACAAGGTCAAGGTCGACATGGCGGCGGGCATCCCTGATTCCGGCACGGGCCACGCCATCGGCTACGCGAACGAGGCCCGCGTGCCGTACGGCCGGCCGTTCGTCAAGTACACGCCCACCTGGCCCCGCAGTTTCATGCCGCAGGACCAGTCGGTCCGCGACCTCGTGGCCCGGATGAAACTCGTGCCCATCGAGGAACTGGTCCGGGGCAAACGGCTCCTCTTCTGCGAAGATTCCATCGTGCGCGGAACGCAACTGAAGGACACCGTCCAGCGGCTGTACGACTATGGCGCAAAAGAGGTGCACATGCGGCCGGCGTGCCCGCCCCTGGTCTTCGGCTGCCGGTTCCTGAACTTTTCGCGCTCCAAGAGCGAACTGGACCTGGCCGGGCGCAAGGCCATCCAGGAGATCGAGCCCCAGTGCAAGGGATGCCAGGCCGACTACGTGGACCCCGATTCCGAGAACTTCAAGCGCATGGTCGAGATTATCCGCAAACGCCTGAACCTGACGACGCTCCAGTACCAGCGCCTCGACGACCTGGTGGCCGCCATCGGCCTGCCGAAAGAGAAACTCTGCACGTATTGCTGGGACGGGGCAGTGTAGTAGCGCGTCATCTTTAATCATATGGGTGCCACGGCTGCGCCGTTTGCAGCCGTGCTTTCCTGCCTACGACCACGGCTGCACAAGGCGCAGCCGTGGCACCCACAGATTCAATTGTGACGGACTACTACGTCCGCACAGGAATGCCGCGCTTGGCCAGGTACTCTTTCATCTGCCGGATGGTGAACTTGCCGTAGTGCGCGATGGAGGCCACGAGGACGGCGTCGGCGTGGCCTTCAACGATCCCTTCGTAGAGGTGCTTCAGGTCGCCCGCGCCGCCGCTGGCGATCACCGGAACGCTGACGGCGTCGGCGATCGCGCGGGTCATCGGGATGTCGTAGCCTTTCTGCACGCCGTCGGCGTCCATGCTGGTCGGCAGGACCGTGCCGGCGCCGAGGTCCTCGGCCTTGCGTGCCCACTCGACGGCGTCGAGGCCGGTGCCCTTGCGGCCGCCGTTGATCATCACCTCGAACCCGGAAGCCGTCTCGTCGTTCTTGCGGGTGTCGATGGCGACGGTAATGCACGCGCTGTCGAACTCGTCGGCGGCCTCGGCCAGGAACTGCGGATTCAGGACTGCCGCCGTGTTGATGGAAACCTTGGTGGCGCCGATGGCCAGGAGGTCCTCGATGTCCTTGAGGGCCTTGACGCCGCCGCCGACCGTCAGCGGCACCGTGATCCGCTCGAGGGTGCGCCGGACGGCGTCCAGGAGGGTCTTGCGTTTCTCGATCGTGGCGGTGATGTCCAGCAAGACGAGTTCGTCGGCCCCGGCGGTGCTGTAAGCGGCCGCGGCCTCGGCAGGGTCGCCGATCTCCTTCAGGCCGACAAAGTTGATGCCCTTCACGAGCCGCCCGTCCTTGGTGTCGAGGCACGGAATAATTCGCCGGTAATCCATACGCGCTTTCTCCCAGGTTCCCGTTAGGGTAAATTACGCTGGGCGAGCGGCCCTGTCAATAATGCTTGACGCATTTTTGTTCGGGTGTCTGTGCGTGAAAACGGTTGCACTCTCTCTTTGCGGTCATAGAATGATCTCTTGGTTTTCCAGAGACATAGGATCATGCACGTCGCGAGCACGTTTCGCAAGCGTCTACGCCGAAGTTCTCGTCCGGCAGGCGGCCGACCGACGATGGAGAAAGAAAGAATCTGTCCTTTCCAGGCAAGGGGGTATCTCATGGCGACTCGGCAATCGGTGGGGCGGTGGGCGGCGGTGTTGGCGGCTGCGGTGCTCTTCTGGGCGCCGGGGTACAGTTCCGGGGCGTCCAATTCCGAAGCGACCGGAAACCTTACGCTGGACCTCGGCGGCGGCGCCACGATGAAACTGGTCCTCATCCCCGCGGGCAAATTCATGATGGGCGAAGAAAAGGACCGGCACGAGGTCACCCTCTCCAAACCTTTCTACGTGGGCGTGACGGAAGTGACCCAGGCCCAGTACCAAGCGGTCATGGGTACGAATCCGAGCAACTTTAAGGGCGCGACAAATCCCGTGGAGACGGTTTCCTGGAACGATGCCACGGAGTTCTGTAAGAAACTGTCCGAGAAGACCCGCCAAGCCGTCCGCCTGCCGACGGAGGCGGAGTGGGAATACGCCTGCCGCGCAGGCACGGCGACGGCATTCTCCTTTGGCGACGCCGACAGCGCCCTTGGCGACTATGCATGGTACAGTGCCAACAGCGGAAGCACGCATCCTGTGGGCCAGAAGAAGCCGAACGCTTGGGGCCTCTACGACATGCACGGGAACGTCTGGGAATGGTGCGCGGATTGGTACGCAGATTATCCGAAGGGGGCGGCGACGGACCCCCAAGGCGCGGCTTCCGGTAGCCAGCGTGTTCTGCGCGGCGGTTCCTGGGGCAGCAGCGCGGACAGCTGTCGCGCCGCGGGCCGGAACGGGCACGACCCCGACGGCCGGTTCAACCGCGGCGGGTTTCGGGTGGTTGTGTCTGTGGCTGGCGTGGACTTGAAATAGCCCTTTGCACTTTTACGCTTTTACCCTTTGCTTTTTTGGATTTCAGGGGCGAAGCCCCTGGTGGTCTGTCACGATTGAATTTGTGGGTGCCACGGCTGCGCAGTTTGCAGCCGTGTATCCCTGCCGACGACCACGGCTGCACAAGGCGCAGCCGTGGCACCCACATAATCAAAGTTGACGGACCCCTGGTCGGTAGGTTTTGGCAAATTGGCCTTGGTCCTTTGGGACCGGGAGGGGCAGAGCCGAATAGCCAGCGTGTTCTGCGCGGCGGTTCTTGGAACAACAACACGGACAACTGCCGCGCCGCGAACCGGAACAACAACACCCCGGATAACCGCAACAACAACTACGGTTTTCGGGTGGTGGTTTCTGTTTCCGCCCCTGCACTTTCAATAAGGCGTTTGGCCTTGTCGTCCGGAATCGACAGGCTCACGGGCCTGGCGAGCGTGACGATGAAAGTCCTGGCGCTGCTCCTGAGCCGTCGGGCCTCTTCTTTCAGGAGTGTTCCCGCCGGCCGAATCTGCGTCGTGGGGCCGGGCGAGTCTGGTAGCCTTTTCGGCGAACGCCTCGCCCGGCTGCAACAATCAATGGCGGAGGCCAATGCCGCAAGAACTGAAGGTCATCCAGGATTTCTACGATTTGGCTGACATCAAGGCGCGTCTAGCAAGTTGGGTCGGCCACGCGCGGCAAGCCGATAGTGAACGGCTGCTTCGCAGGCTCAGCCAGGAGTGGATGTTCACGAGGGAAGGGGCCGGCGCGTGACACACACGAGTGTTCCCCAGTTCGGCCGGCGGCGGCTGCGGGTGGCGGGCCTTATGTCCGGCACGTCGGCCGACGGCGTGGACGCGGCCATCGTTGACATCGGCCCGCGCGGCGTAAAGTTGCTGGCGTTCGAGACGTTTCCGCATCCGCCGGCCTTGCGGCGGCTGATCTTCGCCCTGTTCGACCCGGCCAAGGCCCGCATCGACGACCTCTGCCACCTGAACTTCGTCCTCGGCGAGGCGTTTGCCTCGGCGGTTATCCGGCTTGCCCGGAGGAGCGGCATCGCGCTCGCGTCGATCAACCTGGTGGGCTCGCACGGTCAGACGGTGTACCACATTCCCGAGGGCCGGCGCGAGGGACGCAAGGTTGTCCGCTCGACGCTTCAGATCGGCGAGCCGTCGGTCATTGCCGAGCGGACCGGCATCGCCACCGTGGCCGACTTCAGGCCGCGCGACGTGGCCGCCGGCGGCGAAGGCGCGCCGCTCGTGCCGTTTGCCGACTACATCCTTTTCCGCGACGCGCGCCGGACGCGGGCCGTCCAGAACATCGGCGGCATCGCAAACGTCACGTATCTGCCGGCGGGCGGCGGGGCAGGGGACGTCATCGCCTTCGATACGGGGCCGGGCAACATGATGATCGACCGCGTCGCCTGGCACGCCACGCGCGGCAAGGCGGGGTATGACAAGGACGGCCGGCTGGCGGCACGCGGGCGGGTTGACGAGCGGCTGCTCGGCGAACTCATGCGGCATCCGTACCTTCGGCGCCGGCCGCCGAAATCGACCGGCCGCGAAACGTTCGGCGTCCAGATGACCGATGCGCTCTGGCGTCGGGCCCGGCGGCGGGGCCTTTCGCCATGCGACATCCTGGCGACCGTGACGGCCCTGACCGCCCGCAGCATCGCCGAGGCGTACCGGCGGTTCCTGCCGGCGATGCCCGGCGAGGTCATCCTTTGCGGCGGCGGGGCCGATAATCCGACGCTTCTGGCGATGCTTCGCCGCGAGTTGCTGCCCGCCAGGGTGGCGCCGATGGACGAGTTCGGCCTGGACCCGCGCGCCAAGGAGGCGGTCTCGTTCGCCATTCTCGCCTACGCGACGGCCGAGGGCATTCCCAACAATGTACCCTCCGCGACCGGTGCCCGCCGCGCAGTCGTCCTGGGAAAGGTCGTGCCCGGTTAGGGCGGTTAGGGTCTTGCATTCCAAAATCCACCGGCGTATAGTATGACCCCTTGCGGACCGGCGTAGGTCCGCGAACCTCTTGGACGAGAGGGCGGCAAGTGGCCCGGCGTTCGGGCCTCAAACGCCTTGCCGCGACACAGGGCATGGTATTTCAAGGTAACAGGCGAATGGCAAAGAGTCGGATTGAACGGGATTACGGCCTTAGCGACGCGGAAATCGACCAGGAAGTGCAGGCGATACTGGGCAAGGCCCAGGAGGCCGACGGGCTTAAGAAACTTTACGAAGAATCGATCAAGGCGTTCGAAAGCGGCAGCGTGGTGAGCGGCCGGGTCGTCCGCGTGGTCGGCAGCGACGCCATCATCGACGTGGGCTTTAAGAGCGAGGGCTCGGTCCCGCTCGAGGAATTCGACGGCAACAAGGTCGAGGTCGGCCAGCAGGTCGACGTCCTCCTGGAGGCCGTCGAGGACGAGACGGGCCTCGTGATCCTTTCCAAGCGCAAGGCCGACCGCATCAAGGGCTGGGAGCGGGTCCTCACGCAGTACAAAGAGGGCGACGTCGTCAAGGGCCGCGTCAGCCGCAAGATCAAGGGGGGCCTGCTGGTGGACATCGGGGTGCCGGTGTTCCTGCCGGCCAGCCAGGTGGACATCCGCCGACCGTCCGACGTTTCGTCATACATCGGGCAGGAAATCTCCTGCAAGATCCTGAAGATCGACGCCGACCGGCGCAACATCGTGGTCTCGCGCCGCCGCCTTATCGAGGAAGAGCGCGAGCACGCCAAGCAGCGGCTGCTGTCGGAGATGCACGTCGGCCAGAACCGCGAGGGCCTCGTCAAGAACATCGCCGATTTCGGCGCGTTCGTCGACCTGGGCGGCATCGACGGCCTGCTGCACATCACCGACATGGCCTGGGGCCGCGTCGGCCACCCCAGCGAGGTCGTCTCCATCGACCAGAAGGTCCAGATCAAGGTTCTCTCCATTGACCGCGAGAAGGAGAAGGTGGCGCTGGGCCTGAAGCAGAGGTCGGCTTCCCCGTGGCACAACATCGAGGCCCGCTACCCGATCGGCTCGAAGGTCAAGGGCGAAGTGGTCAACATTACGCCCTACGGCGCCTTCGTGAAACTGGAAGAGGGCATCGAGGGCCTGGTGCACGTCAGCGAAATGTCGTGGACGCGGCGCGTCAACCATCCGTCCGAGGTCATCAACGCCGGCGACGGGGTCGAGGTGGTCGTTCTGGCCATCGACAAGGCCAAGCAGGAAATCAGCCTCGGCATGAAGCAGACCGCGGTCAACCCCTGGACGCTCGTGAAGGAAAAGTATCCCACGGGCACGCAGGTCGAGGGCACGGTTCAGAACCTGGCCAACTACGGGGCGTTCATCGAGATCGAGGAAGGCATCGACGGCCTGTTGCACGTGACCGACATGTCGTGGACGCAAAAGATCGGCCATCCGTCGGAAGTGCTCCAGAAGGGCCAGAAGGTCAAGTGCGTCGTCCTGAGCGTCGACCAGGACAAGAAGCGCGTGGCCCTGGGCCTGAAGCAGATGGAAGAGGACCCCTGGGAGCGCAAAATTCCCGAGAAATATGTGGCGGGCGAGATCGTACGCGGCAAGGTCA
>JAPLMO010000527.1 GCA_026386995.1 Planctomycetota bacterium
AAGGATGATGGTGATGCCGTCTTCCTGGTTGAGTTGCCGAAACAGGTCCATGACCTCGCGGCTGGTGTGCGAGTCGATGTTGCCCGTGGGCTCGTCGGCCAACAGAATGGGCGGTTCGTTGGTCAACGCGCGGGCGATGGCTACGCGTTGCTGCTGGCACCCGGAGAGTTGCGACGGCTGGTGTTGCATGCGCGATTCCAGGCCCACCCTCGTCAGCAGTTTTCGGGCGCGCTGCCGCCGCTGGGTCCCGCTGCATCGCCTGGCATAGAGCAACGGCAATTCCACGTTCTCCAGCGCGCTGGTCCGCGAGAGCAAATTGAAGTTCTGGAACACGAAACCGATCTTCCGGTTCCGCAAACGGGCGCGCTCGTCGCCCGACATGTCCACGACCTCTTCGCCCTCCAGCAAGTAGCTGCCGCTGGTGGGATGATCCAGACACCCAAGCGTGTTCATCAGCGTCGTCTTCCCCGAGCCGGAGGGGCCCATCAGGGCAACGTACTCTCCCAGGTCGATGTCGAGAGAGACGCCCTGCAAGGCGTACACCTCAACTTCGCCCAGCACGTAGGTCTTGCGGATATCGCGCAACTGAATCAACCGCATCTCACGCTCTCCAAGACCTCAGTAACCGCCCAAGTAACGCTCGATCGCCTCCTCTTTGAGCCCCAAGCCTCGCAAGCTGAACCAGACGGCCTGCTCCACGACTTTCTCGCGCGATGCCCCAAAGTCGATAGCGGGCGGCGTCGGCAGCAGATGAATCATGACCATGGCAACCATCTGGTTGACGAACCAGGCCCCCGAACTGGGACGGACCGGCCCATCGACCGCCGTCTGAAGGCCGACCCTGGCAAATTCCCCGTCATCCATCAGACTGCGAAGCACCAGGCGGACGAACGAACGCTCATTCTCGTCGGGCACCCGCTCCGCAAGCATGTGCGAAACCATGTGGTGGACCAAGAACACCAGGGTGGACGCGGACGGCGCCAGGGCCTCCAGCCGCTCGATCATCCTGGCGCCCTCCTCCTTGAAACACGAGATTTGTATGGCGCCGTAGAGCGCCTCCTTGCTGGGGAAGTGCTTGAACAAGAGGGCCTCCGATACGCCCGCCGCCTCCGCCAACTCGCGGGTGGTGGTACCGTCGAAGCCCTTCTCGACGAAGACCCGGCGGGCGGCTCGAATGATGACCTCGCGCCGTTGCTCGCCTGGCAGTCTCGTGGTTGACCTCGCGTTCCGGGTGGCCTTCATGGGATCGTCGCCCTCCCTCCAGCGCATGTGAGTATACACTCACTCACCAAAGAAGTCAATGAGGCGGTCGTGAACGGCCGCCGCAAGCCGGGCCCGGCATCGAGGCCATTGACGGGGCTGGAAAGGACGTATTGCGTGGCGCGCGGCCCCGGAACGCTGGGTGCAAGTTGCACTTTGCGAGTTGCCAGCCCCGGCAGGGGCGATAGTCAATAGCCAGGGGCGCAAGCCCCTGGAACCGAATGCGATTGAAGCGAGAGCCCCGGGGGGGCGGCAGAAGTCTGCCGCCCCTCCGGGGATTTCCATGCCGTAAACGCCATAATTCCAGGGGTTTACACCCCTGGCTATTATCTGCCGCCGCTCCGCGGCTTTCTCTGCGATGGGCTTCATGCGCAAAGTGCGACTTGCACCCGGAACGCCCCAGCCCCAGTTCCATTACCCCTACAATTGCCATAGGATATGGGCGAACAGCCGGGGAATATCAGACCACGGGAAAAACGTCTGCCGTGATGCCCTCCCGGCAAACACTGTGCGGTTTGGAACATCGTTGGTTGGTAGGCTTTCACTATGGCCAGAAACAAGCCCTCGTGTTCCGACGCTGAAGACTTGGTCATAGAGGTCGAGGATACGTTCGGACTTTCTATACCGGACAGAGGCGCCGCTGAAGTTCTGGACACTGTTGGGAAACTCTACGACTACATCCTCCTGCATCGGTTCGAGGGAACGCCGGAGGGGTGCGTGGCGAACGTTGCATTCTATAAGCTCAGAAGGGCCTTGATGGCCGTTTTCGGAGTGGCGAGGAGCGATGTTCACCTGTCGTTAGACGTCGCGACACTGATTCCCACTCGCCGTCGCCAACGGTGGTCGGATCTTCAACGGGCCCTCGGGCTGCGTCTGCCGGAACTTGTGCGCCCCATCTGGGTGAAGGTTATCGCCACCTTGATTGGGCTCACCCTTATCGTTGGGGCGTACCTCCTTCTCGGAAAAACACTAGGGCTCGGAGCGGTCTGGATCGGTCTTCCGGTCATCATTTGCGCAGTCCCTTACATCCTTTACCATGTGACAAAGCCTCTGGCGATCGCGTTCCGCCCTGAGTTTGCAACCGTGGGTGGGCTGACGAAGTCGATCCTGTGGAAGAACTATGGAACCCTTTCTGACGAATGTCAACGTGCCAATCCTAAGGAAGTATGGACCACGCTTCGCGCCCTCATCGCCGAGGTGCTTGGTGTGCTGCCGGATCACTTGGCGAAAGACACTAACTTCGTGAAAGACCTTGGCGTCGATTGACTGGTCGTTCAGCACCACCCAACAACGCCCGTTCGCAGAGCCGCTTCGCGGTTGGCTTCGCCGACGAACAAGGCGTTCCGTTGGCGGTTCAACGAATCTAATGCGAGGCACGCAAGATGAAATACTTGGCATGCGGAACCTTGATTCTGGGCATGGTTACGCTGGTGCAAGGTGCGGCGGCTTTCTACCTCCGGATCAATCTTTTCACCGGTATCCGGTATGGCCCCAGCCTCATGCCCGTATACATCATCTTTACAGGCGTAGGTGTCTGCGTCGCAGGACTGGCGTTCAAAACGATTGCCGACCGCAGGAACCAGAAAGAACAACAGCCTGCCAACAACGAACAGCCGCAAGCTCCGTCTTCGGCAGATCACCGCCGGTGACGGCTCGTTTGCTCCGTTGGCTGACGTCGATAACGAACCCTTTCATCGGCGGAATTCTGCCAGCAACGAGGCGCGACCTGCGCCGCGCTCTCTGATCCGCCGCCCTTGTCATCGCGTTCAGGGCAGAAAGAACCGTCAACCGGGAGGGCGGCCAGTTCTTGGGCCGCGAAAAGGCGAAAGCACATAAGTTGGCCAACAATCCGCGTCCCATCCCGTGCTATGGTTGTGACAAGGGGCAGCGCATCGTCCAGCATCGGGAAGCAAGTGCGAGGTGCTTTTGTGTCGGACAAACCTGTTAAAATACTGCTGATCTATCCGCCCTCTCAGACCCAGAGCCATTTCAGTTGCCCGATGGGCATGTTGATGTTGGCGGCGGTCCTCGAGAGGGCGGGACATGAGGTACACCTGCTCGACGCCAACGCGGCCAACCGAAGGCTGACCACGCCCGAGGTCGTCGCAATCGCCGCGTCGCTGCGGCCGGACGTGATCGGCGTCACGCTGGTGACGCCGTTGGTGAAGGAAGCCTACCGCCTTGCCGCCAGTCTGCGCAGTTGCGGGGCCAAGCTGATCGCCGGCGGACCGCACGCCACGCTGCTGCCGGAGGAGCCGCTCGATTTTGGGTTCGACGCGGTAGTGGCGGGCGAGGGCGAGCCGACCGTCGTCGAGGCGGTTGCCGCCGTACTCGGCATGGCGCCGATGGATTCGGCGCCGGGCCTGGTCTATCGCGGACCGAATGGCTTGATTCATCGCAACGAGCCCCGGCCGCCGATCGCC
>JAPLMO010000091.1 GCA_026386995.1 Planctomycetota bacterium
TCTCCCACACGTATCTGCCGCCGTTCTCCCACTTCATGTTTTTGGTGTCGAACTTCAGTTCGCCCACGCTGGCGCCGGGGGAAATCCTGGCCCCGCCGCCGATGGTCGTCGCAACGTCGATGTTGCCCGTGCCGCCGAGGGTGCCGCCGCTCTCGACCGTAATCGGCTGGGTCAAGGCGATGGTACTGTTGTTGTAGAGGAACCTGGCGCCGTCTTTAACCGTGATTCCGCTGGTGTTGTTGATCGTGCCGGTGTTAGCCGTGCCGGTGTCGATTTGCAGCGTGCCGCCGTTGACAACGGTGGGGCCGCCGTAGGTGTTAACCTGAGTGAGCGTCAGCGTGCCGGCGCCCTCCTTGTATAGCGTGCCGCCGGAAACGAGCGGGTCGGCGATCACGTTATCGATCGAGTTCGTATAAGCCGTGGAAAAATAGGCCGGGCCGTTGAGGTTGACCTGGCCCGCGCCGGAAACCAGCGCGCCGGCAACGCTCGCTGTCAAGCGGCCGTTATTGAAGTTCAGACTACCACTAGCGTTTTTCAGATAGACCCCCGGGATGGCGGAGCCGCCAACTCTCAACTCGGCGAGTGCGGCGCCGTTACCCAGGTTGATGGCCGTGTTTGTGCCGAGCGCATACAGGGACGGGTGGTAACTCCCAACACTGACCATGTCGAACAAGCCGCCATCCCAGACATCCAGATGGTTGCCGTCGCCGCCATCGGTATTGACGTTTTGACCCTTTCCACCCACAGCTAGCGGGCTTGGCCAGGAGAAGTTCATTACCGAACCAGTGTCCTTGACGCGGATGTAGTTATTATCGGCCCCCGCCACCTCCCCGACGTCGTTCGGGTTGCCGGCGCCGGTGCAAAGCACATCCGCCCTACCCTGCTGTTCTACGAGAAAATAGTTGCCTGTGGCTCCGCTGGCGGTGCCGACAGCAAACCAATTCCTGGCCGTATTGCCAGAGGTATCCATCTTCGAGCCGGAACCGGTGATCTGGACGAAATTGCCCGTTGCGGTGGTACCTCCACCAACAACCAATCTATGCGGGCGCAACAAGCCGCCTGCACTGACAACAATGCTGTTGTTGCTGCCACCTGTAGTTGGCTTGGTTCCGTTCCAGTCGCCCCCACCTACATAGATAGCTGAGCCCGCCGAACCATCACGATCCAGTGTCGAGGGATGGCCTGCCCCATCAGTGCCCGTGATAAGGATCTGATTGTTTGTGGCGGTGGAGGTCCCGCCGATACCCCAAGCGTTTGTGCCACCTCCGCCAGTCTGCCGGAGGTAGGCCCCGTTCTGAATGGTCAGGCTATTGTTGGAAGAGGAGCCACCAATATTCACTTGCGCGCCGTTTCCCTGGATGCGCCAGGTATAACCCAACGAGATGCTTAAGTCTCCCGGCCGGTCGAGGATGACCATGTTGCCACCAAACGTGCCGCCGCCGATGATCATCCCACCGGACATCAGGCTGCCGTATAAAAGACCGTTCACATCCGTGTAGACGGGACCACCACTGATAAGTTTCAAGGTATTGTTGGCCGAGTTTGCGCCGATGGTCGAAGTGAAGTTACCGCGGTTGCTTTGATTTGAACTTGCGGCCTTGAGAAATCCAGTGATTTCGAGTGTGCCACCGCCGTCTACGGTAAAACCTGCGGCGCCATTCCCGTTGCGTTCGTCAAAGAGGTAACAAATGCCGCTGAGGATCAGATTACCGGCGCCGGTCTTTGCGATCACATTTGAAGCGTTGGTCCAAGTCGTCGTGGAGCCGATATCGGCGCTGATCGTGCCCGTGACTCCGCTGGTGGGCACATCCACGGTGAGCGTCGAGGTCGTACTGGCAAAGGTGAGATAGTTGGTGCCGGCGACGCCGGTGACGGAATAATTGCCGCCGCCATTCGCCGCGTTGAAAGTTATTTTGTTAGGTTGCACGGTGCCGCTGATCGCAACCGCTCCGGCCGCGCCGTCCGTCCCGGTGCCGAATACGGCGTCGCTGCTGTCGGCCCAGTTTTGGTCGTAGGTGAAGGTGGTCGCGTTGTACCAGTTGCCCGCGCCCACCTGCCACGTACCCGTGCCGTCAGTGATGGCGCTGTCGAGGGTTGCGACGTCCCAAGTGTAGGTGGCCGCCTGGGCCGGTGCGACCAGCACCAAGCCCAGCATTGTGGCAACAAGCAGCCCCAACAGACTCATCGTGCTTCGGCTAAACATGACTCTCTCCTTGACTTAACGAGACCCTGCCCCATTTCCGTGTGAACACTTGCGCACGCTCCCCTGCGAGCGCGCAGGGGGCGTCTATCGCTACTGAGGAACAATGTGTTGGCGGTCTGAATGTCATAAAGCCCCACGCCCACCGGCCGGAGCCGGCACCCCCCGTGGGTCGAAGAACCCTGTAGAAGCCAATCGTGCAATACAGTATACCTCATATTTTGGCCGAAGTCCAATCGCGGCGGTTATTTTTTGGTTCTCCGGCAGCGGCCCTTCTGGCCGGCCTGCCCAGATTGCCCAGATTGCCCATCTCATAGGCTTCAGCCCCCCGGAATCGCCGCAAGGCAGTAACCGCTCAGTTTTGGGCGCTCCTGACGTCCCCTCGTAATTAAAAGGGGGACACCCTTGGGCCTTCCGGCGCGTCAGTCCGGCCGCCTGGGGGGCCTCTATGGGTGTCCCTCAATATTTTCGGGCCCCCGGAAGGGTCGGCAGAGAATCCTCACTATCCCGATAGGGTATACTAAAGTATATAATCGGAGGTGACCAAAACCGCTCGGCGGGTGCAAAACGGTATCAAGTTCCGATCAAAAGCGTGTGTGAAGTATCAAAACCCAGT
>JAPLMO010000164.1 GCA_026386995.1 Planctomycetota bacterium
AGGTGCTTCTCCACGCCGAGGCGCCCGGGTGTTTCGACCCGCGGCCGCTTGCGGCCCGCCCGCGCCCGCCGGTCATCCCCGACCGCGTGCAACTGGAGAAGACCACGGGCACGTTCTACGTTTACGACGTCTACCGCGGCACGGGCATGGATCGAGTCAAGCCCGGCGCGGTGAAGTTTATCCGGGTCGTCGAGTCATGCGAGAAGCGGTTCTGGACGCAGTCCGCCTGGCCGGGGCAGGGTCAGGAAGCGCCGGCGATGAACTGGCACGATTTCTCCAACAAGCGCATCCTGGGCACGGCGGCGGTCGAGGCGGACGGCTCGGCGTACTTCGAGGTGCCGGCCGACCGGTTCGTCTACTTCCAGTTGCTCGACGAAAACGGGATGATGATTCAGTCGATGCGCAGCGGCACGATCGTCCGTCCCGGCGAGGCCGCCGGCTGCGTCGGCTGCCACGACAGCCGCATGACGGCCGTTCCGAACGACGCCCGCGAGGCCCTGCGCCGAGAGCCGCAGAAACTCGCGGGCTGGTACGGCCCACCGCGCGAGTTCTCCTACACGCGCGACGTGCAGCCCGTTTTCAACCGCTACTGCCTGAAGTGCCACGACATCGGCGGGCCCGGCGCGAAGAAGTTCATTCTGGCCGGCGACCGGGGCCTGGCGTTCAACATCTCGTACCACGAGATCTGGGCGAAGAAGTACATTACCGTGGTTGGCGCCGGGCCGGCCGAGGTCCAGATGCCGTACTCGTGGGGCTCGCACGCATCGAAGATCGTCCAGTACGTCTGCAGCGGCCGCAGCAGCGTCAAACTCGACAAGGAGTCCTTCGACCGCCTCGTGACGTGGATCGACCTGAACGCCCCGTACTACCCGGCCTACTCGAGCGTCTACCCCGACAACCTCTACGGCCGCAGCCCGCTCGACGGCAAGCAACTCAATCGCCTTGGGGAACTCACGGGCGCCAAGTTCGACGGCAGCGCGGAGAGCGATACGCAAGTCAACCTCGCCCGGCCCCACCTCAGCCCCTGCCTGGCGTCCCTGAAGGACAAGTCGGACCCGAAGTACGCCGAGGCCCTGGCGATCATCGAGGCCGGCAGGAAGATGCTGGCCAAGCGTCCGCGCGAAGACATGCCGGGCTTCCAGATCCTCGGCAAGGACGCCGAGCGCGAGGCCCGGTACCAGGAGCGGGCGAAAATCGAGGCCGACGTCCGACGGGCGATCCTTGCGGGCCAGAAAATCTACCCCTACAAGCCCGCATCCCCGGCCCCAGTCTCCGGCAAATGACGCTTGCCCCCGGCCGCAAGGCATTCCAGCGCCCGATGGAGGAGGGGATCAGGCTCCTCAGCGCCGTCCAGGACGTCTACCTCTGCAAGGACGTGACGGTGACGTGAATGTTACTTCGCCGGCGCCTTCAAGTGCTTGTCGAAAAACTCCTCGACCATCTTCATCACTTCCGGGCCGCCGAAGCCGTGGCCCGCGCCCTCGACGGTCTTGAAGGTCACGTCCACCCCCGCCTTCTTGAGGG
>JAPLMO010000428.1 GCA_026386995.1 Planctomycetota bacterium
GCCCTCGCGCCCGAGGAGCGGCGGCGCGTCGAGAACCTCGTCAACGAGCGGCTTCTCGAAGGGGTTGACGTCAGCATCGCGTTCACAACCCTGGAGGAGGCCCGCCGGCGCGGCGCCATGGCCCTTTTCGGCGAAAAGTACGGCGACGAGGTCCGCCTCGTGAGCATCGGCGGCTGGTCGATGGAACTGTGCGGCGGCACGCACCTGGAGAACATCGGCCGCATCGGCCTCTTCAAGATCACCGACGAGGAATCCGTGGCCGCCGGAGTCCGGCGCATCACGGCCGTCACGGGCACGGGGGCACTGGCGTACCTGCACGAGGAGGAGGACCGGCTGGCCGAGGTGTGCAAGGGCCTCAAGGCCACGCCCGACACGCTGGTGGCCCGCATCGACAACCTCCAGCGCGAGGTCAAGGACCTCCGCAAGCAACTCTCCGAGGCTCGCAGCCTGACGAAGCGCGGCGGCGGGCTCGACGATGTCCTCGCGAAGATCGAGTCCGTGGACGGCGTGCAGTGCATCGCCGCCGAGGTCGAAGGCGCCGACGCCAACGCCCTGCGCGAGGCCTGCGATGCGGCCAAGCAGAAGCAAGGGAGCCTCCTCATCGTCCTGGGCAGCCGCGAAGGCGACAAGGTCAACCTGATTGCCGCCGCCACGAAAGACCTCCTGGCCAAGGGCATCCACGCGGGCAACCTCGTCCGCGAAGTGGCCAAGGAAGTGGGCGGCGGAGGCGGCGGCCGGCCCGACCTGGGCCAGGCCGGCGGCAAGAACCCCGACGCCCTGCCCGCGGCCTTGGCGAAGGTGCCCGAGATCATCCGCAAGCAACTGGCGGGCAAGAAGGGCTGACGCTTCACAGGGCCGGGACCTACGCCGTCAGATAGGCGGGTGGCATGGTCACGCTGTTGCGTGACCATGTGCCTCGAACGGCGCCTGGCCTGTCACTGCAACATGGTCACGCAAAAGCGTGACCATGTGCCTCGAACGGCGCCTGGCCTGTCACTGCAACATGGTCACGCAAAAGCGTGACCATGCCACCCCGCTTGAGGGATGCCACCGAGGTAACGCGTTAGCCGAGCGCGGGCTTTTTGATTGACCCCCGCGGGGTTCGGCTATAATATCTTGCTCTTTTCGGGCCTCAGTTTGAGGCCCATAACAGAATCCTTTTCGGAACCGAAGCCGGCCGGTCGGGCTTGGGGTTCCCCTACGGAGGAACGTATGCCAGTACCCAAAAGGCGCACCTCGAAGGCGCGGAAGCGCATCCGGCGGTCGCACCACGCGCTGACGGCCGTTCGCACGGTGACGTGCAAGAAGTGCGGCCATGCCACGCTGCCTCATGCCGCATGCAGGAACTGCGGCTCGTACCGCGGCCGCGTCATCGTTGAAGTCAAGGAGGAGTAAGCGGTGCGAGTGGCAATCGACGCCATGGGCGGCGATTACGCACCGCGGGAGACCGTCCGCGGCGCCGTGGCCGCGAGAGACGCCTTGCAGGATGACGAGATCATCCTCGTCGGCGACGAGCCGGCGATCCGCCGCGAACTCGATGCAGCCGGGGCCTCCCCGAATCGCCTGACCGTCGTCCACACTACGCAACTGGTCGGCATGGCCGACTCTCCGGTCGAGGCCATCCGCAAGAAGCCCGACTCGTCGATGAGGCGGGCCACCGAACTGATGGCGCGCGGCCAGGCCGACGCGGTCGTCAGCGCGGGCAACACCGGGGCGTTCATCGCCGCCGCCCACATGGTGGCCAGGCGGCTGCCGGGCGTCCGCCGGCCGGGCATCAGCGTCGTGTTTCCGACGTTTCACGGGCCGGTCGTCCTGATCGACGTCGGGGCCAACGTCGACAGCCGCCCCATCCACCTGCTTCAATACGGCCTGATGGCCAGCCTGTACGCCCGCAAGGTCATCGGCATCGAGAACCCGCGCGTCGGCATCCTCAGCATCGGCGAGGAGAGCGAAAAGGGCAACGTGCTGGCCATCGAGGCGCGGCAATTGCTGGAGAAGGCGCCCATCAACTTCTGCGGCAACGCCGAGGGCCGCGACATCTTCAAGGGCCGCTTCGACGTCGTCGTCTGCGACGGCTTCGTCGGCAACATCGTCCTGAAGTGCGTCGAGGGGCTCGTCAGCAACATGTTCCAGGTCATCATGCAGGAGTTCAAGAGCCTGGACCCGAGTACCGCCGCACCCCTGGCGCCCGTCCTGAAGGAACTTCAGCGCCGCCACGACGCCGAGGAATACGGCGGGGCGCCCCTGTTGGGCGTCGACGGCGTCGTCATCATCTGCAACGGCAACTCCCATGCGCGGGCCGTCGCCAACGCCACGCGCGTGGCCGTCACCTAC
>JAPLMO010000333.1 GCA_026386995.1 Planctomycetota bacterium
TGGTCCCACGCATAGTAAGGAACGGCCGTGAAGTCGGCCTGCCGCGCGGCCTCGCCGCTCGGCTGGCGGACCTGGGCCTTGCCCTTGATGACCGTCATGCCGCCCAGGAGGTCCGCCTTGTGCTCTGTGGTAAACGCCGCGTCGGGCGGCAGGAAGAAGCCGCCGAGATCCTTGCCGTTGTCGGCGCCCTCGGCGCAGTAGACCACGGGGCCACGCTGGAGGGCCACGCGGCCGGCGTCGTCTTTGACGTTCGGATGGGCGTACATGCGGCGGACGGGCATCGGAAACTCCAGGTCCACCGTATCGCCGGCCTTCCACTCGCGTGTGATGCGCTGGTAGCCGCCGTCGCCCGCGCAATCAGTCTTGCCGCCGCCGCTCACCTTCATGTTCGTTTGCCCGGCGTCCTTGACGGCCGGCGAGCGGTAGAGTGCGTCGCCGTCGGCCGGCGGCTCAAGCCAGCCCGGTGTGCGGATCGCCAGCGTAAACTTCGTCGGCTGGGCGGGGCTGACGGTGATACGGACCTTGCCGTCCCACGGGTACCGCGTCTCCTGTTTCAGCGCGACCTCGCCGGCCTTGTGCTTCACCTTGGCCGTGCCGGCTGCGTACAGGTTGACGTAAATCGTCTGGGCGTCCTGGGCGTACTGGTATCCCGGCAGCGACGGGAGGAACCTGACGACGTTCACCGGGCAGCACGCGCACCCGAACCACGGCTGGCGGTGGTGCTTGCCGCGCGAGGCCAGCGGGTTGACGTAGAAGAACTTCTCTCCGTCGAGCGAGACTCCCGAGAGGAATCCGTTGTAGATGACCCGCTCGAGGGCGTCGACGTACTTCGGGTCGCCCGTCAGAAGGAACATCCGCTGGCTGAAGAGCGCAAAGCCTATGGCCGCGCACGTCTCGCAATACGCCGACTCGTTCGGCAATTCATACGCCGCGCCGAAAGCCTCCCCCGAGTGCCGCGCGCCCACGCCGCCCGTGATGTGCATCTTCCTGGTGGCCACGTTGTCCCAGATTTTCCGGAGGGCCTCCATGTAGCCGGGTGCGCCGGTGTACGCCGCCACGTCGGCCCCGCCGCACGCGAAGTACATCATCCGGACGGCGTGGCCGACCGGTTCATCCTGCTCCACGAGGGGCTTGTGGTCCTGGCAGTACTCGCCGTAAAGTTTGCGGCCGCACTTGTGGCCGTGTTCGCCGATGAAGAAAGCCGCCAGTTTCAGGTACCGCTCCTGGCCGGTGGCCTCGTAGAGTTTCACGAGGGCCAGTTCCGGCTCGGGATGGCCCTCGATGTCGTGCCGCTTGTCGGGGCCGAGGACCGAGTCCAGGTAGTCGGCCAGTTTGCACGCCACGTCCAGGAGCGTTCGCTTGCCGGTCGCGCGGTAGTGGGCGACGGCGGCCTCGAAAAGGTGCCCGGCGCAATACATCTCGTGCCTGTCCTTGGTGTTGGTCAGCCGCTTGTCCAGGGTCTTGTTGACGGTGTAGAAGGTGTAGAGGTATCCGTCCTTCTGCTGGGCTGCGGCGATGCGGGCGATGATGCCGTCGACGTACTTGCGGGTCGGGGTGTGCGGCCAGGGCGTAGGAAGCGCCCTCGATCACCTTGTAGAGGTCGGAATCGTTGAAGTAGATGCCCTCGAACTTGCCTTCCATCTTGCCGGCGGCCTTGTCGAAGTTGGTGATGCGGCCGGTGTCCTCGCACATCTTGAAGTTGTACGGGATGCTCTTGGTGCGGTTGGTCTCGAGGCGCGGGGCCCAAAACTCGTCGGCGAACTTCACGTCCGTAAAGGGCACGGGCGAAAGTTTCCGCAGCGGCGCCTCGGCCGCCACGGCCGCCGACGCCACGCCAAGCACCACCGCCAGAACCGTCAGCCTCTTCAGACCCATGTGCGATCTCCTCTCGGGATTCCGTGTGCCGATACCGGTTGAACACGCTACCACAGGTTTTGTGTCTGGGCAAGCCTTGTCATTCTGAACGGGCGCCCCTCCCGCTGAACACGTACCGACCTTACGGCCGGGGCGCGAAGTTGCGTAGGGTGGTCGCCCGGGCACCGGGCAGAACCTCTGGGAGGAAGCCAATAAACGCACCATCCCGGAGGCCCCTCTTGAGGGCCTCCGGGATGGTTTGTCGCTTAACTATACCCGAACTACCGACCCGACCGGCGGCGACGGGTGATCATGGCCGCCGCTCCGAGGGCCAACAGCGCCAGCGTGGCCGGCTCGGGAACCGCAGCCAACTCGCTTATCCCGCCCGTCAACTGACCGGCCGTCATACCGTAATTGTTGGCTTGAAGCCCGACATCGTCGTCGCTGACGATCCCGTCGTAGCCGTAGACGTCGCCATTGGCCCAACTCATCTCGGTAAAACCGTAATTGTTCGACAGGATCGAGATGTCGCTGTCGTCGACGACGCCGTCGAGGTTCACGTCGCCGATGAGCGTGTACCGCACCAGAACCGAGTTCGCGGCAACAGCCGTGGTGTCGCCGAACGGGATGCCGGCGTCGAACCACACGGCCGATTCGCCGTTATATGCATAACCGATGCTGTTGGTGGTCGAGCCGCCGGCAAGCCACGCCGAGGTGATGCCAGGGCCGCCCCAGTCGCCGCCGGCCGTCGCGTTGTATGCGGAGACGATCTGCGCCCGCACGGTGTCAATGGGGCTGTCGCCGGTGTAG
>JAPLMO010000045.1 GCA_026386995.1 Planctomycetota bacterium
GGGTATCTGGGCCATGCGTGCGTCCTTGACACGGAGTTCCTCACGCAGGAGGGCAATCTCGGCCCGCGCCTGCTGGAGTTGTGCCGCCAGACGGGTGCGTGTGTCAAGGCTTCCGGCGGCCCACGCCCACGTGTGGACACAGGCGAGCCGCGCCAGGGAGACGACGTGGAGCAGGGCGGGACACGTGGAGCAGGGCGGATTTGATGTGGCGGCTCCAGTGGTCGGGTAGAAACAGGTTCGGGCAACCGTGGTTCTCGGGCAAATCAGCCTCCGAAAGAAGTTGTGAGCGGACGTGTCGGAGGCTACCATAAGTGACGGTGAAACAACAGATTACACCGCCAGGCGAAGGGCACGGAATCGGTGGACCAGCACAGCCTCCGAAAGAAGTTGTGAGCGGACGCCTCGGAGGCTATCATAAGTGACGCCGGAGAAACAGGTTACGTCGCCAGGCGAAGGGCACGAAAATCGGTGTACCAGCACACCCTTCTCTAAGATTCGTCGCCGTTTCTCATCCCCGAACCCTGAGTCCTCACCCCGCATCCGCGGGACATCCAGCGCCTTCCGGCCCCAGCACAACCGTCGCGCCCGCTTCGGTCTTCATCACGAACCGGTCGCCTTTCAGTGTCTGGACCTTCTTTCCATCACGATAGACGATCACGGCCTTCCCCGGCCATGGATTCACCAGCGTGCAGTCGCGCCCGCGCTCGCTTGTGATTTTCACATATTGAATCACACCACCCTTCAGTTCGCTCGCCACAAGGAATGCGCCAAACTGCCGCAGATTCGCAAAACGCGCATCAACGGCTTTCGGCCAGGCAGGAAAAAGACGCATGACATCCTGATGCACCGAGCACATCATCATGTTCACGGTGTTGGGTATGGTTGAGACTTTCTCGATGCCGTGCTTGTTCTTGCGCAGTCCGTTCGGACGGTATTGCGTGGCCACGTATTCATGCAACTTCTGATAGATCACGTCCGGATTGTAGCCGACGTAGGCTGCCGCCGGAAAGAAACTGTTGTCCCCGTTGTTGTCGAACCAGCGTTGCATGTAGTCGATCGTGTTGAGCGAGATCTTGATCAGCTCCGGGCTGCTCTCTATGCCGATCCCCAGCGCCGGATAGATGTGCTGGATGCCGAGGGTATTGCCGTTCCAATATTCGGTCCCGACTTCGGTGTAGCGGAAGACGGTCTTCCCGTCAACTTCCCGCGTGGCATATTGGCTGAGATGCGCCAGGATGTGGTTCCAGGTCTTACGCTTGTCCTGGTCCAGACCGAGCGCGGCGCTCATCTCGAGCGCCGTGCCGAACACAGCCCTGACCAGCGCCAGGGAAACGATCGCATTGAAATCCTTTCCGCTGCCCTCATGGACCGAGTCATGCGCGATCACATACCGGTCCTTGTCTTTCTCGAAGGTCAGATACGCCTCCCAGAACGTGGACAGTTCCTTGAAGTAGGGATAAACTTTCCTGGCATAGGCCGGGTCATACGTCGTCTTCCACCGGAAGACCATGTTGACCGCGCCGTACGAGGCATTGCTTTTCTGACCGAAGTCGCTGCCACACGTGGTCGTCGCCTTGGGACCGATCCCCACGGGATACAGAATGCCCGGCATCTTGAGCCGGTCCTGGGCCAACTTGCGGCCCATCGGCATGTAGTCGAGCAGCGGCTGGTCCTGAACATCCCCCAAGGCAACATGGTTGGCCCCATAAAGCCCATAGAACGCCGCCTGATAGTTATAGTTCAGGTGATAATCGTTCGACCACCCCGGGCCGTCGGTGCAAAACCACGAGCTCAGAATGCCGGGCGGGAAATCCTTGTCACGGCAACAGCTCGCCAGAATGTACTGGGCCAGGTAGTACTGGCCCTCGATCACCTTGTCCGGAATCTCGACCCAGCTCTCGGCCCAGAAACCGGCCCACCATCGCTTATGCGCCTCGTAGCGCGTGGTCAGGCTTCCGATATCGAACGCGGCCATTTTCTTTACGACATCCGCGGCATATTTCGGGTTCTTCATCAGGCTGTCGAGCGCAAACCCGAAGACCTGCCGGTTCTGGTCCAGTTCGTCGCGCCGGCCGGAACCGAACCTTCGCATGCACATGCTCACCCCGGTGGGGGGCGACCCTTTCGGGAATGTACGGCGCAGATAGAGGCCGTCGCCGCGGGGGAGTTCCTGCATTTCCGAATCGCTCCTGTCCTTCATGACCTGGGTGTCAACCGTGTACGGAATCTTCCCGTTCTCCGCCACGAACTCCAGGAAGATCATGTTCTCAACGGCGCTGACCCATGCCTTGAACCGGACGGTCACCCCACCCTCCTGCGTGATGGTTCCAGACGTGGTCGCGGTATAGAGGTCGGTTTCCACCCGGCACTTCGGTTCGGGTTTCGCCGGATCGAATTTGAAGGATGCGTCAAGGACGGCAAACAGCCGGGCTGAGGTATGACCACCCAGCTCCCAAAGGTCGTTCTTGTTGAACCAGAACCGGATTTTACCAGGCTCCTGCTTTTTCAGTGCGGAACCCTTCTCCAGCGGCGTGATGCTGATCGACATGGCGACGTCGCCATTGCCGAGCAGGACGGCATCGGTGGAAAAGGGTGCCACGCCCGCGGGCAGTTGGGTGAAAACCGCCTTATGCTGCGAGACGATCCGCTCGGCCTCAGCCTGTATTCCCTTCCCGGCCTGCGCTCCCCACGCCTGCCCCAGCGTCAACAGGCCGACCGCCGCACTGACTGCCGCGTACAGGCCGATTCTTTCCGATCTCATAACTCGTCCCCTTTGTTATCCAGTCGCAGCGTTTTTTCTTTGAGTTCCGGCCGACGATTCAAGGTACGTTCCCGGCGGCCGCAGTATACACCGTCGGGCGTGACGTTGCCAAGGGCCTCGTGGTACCGCTGTTGAACACCCTTGGCAACATCACGCCGGGTGATGTATACTGCGGCCGACAGGAGCGCATTTTGAACCTTCGGCAACGCTAGACAGGACGATGACACAACCGCTCGGCCACAAGCAGCGCGTCCGCGAGGCGATCGCACATCGAGAACCGGATCGGGTTCCCAAGGGGGACCTGGCGATCGAGAACGGCCTTCTGCGCGCGCTCGTGGGCGGCGACGAATTCGACCGGATGGCGCCGAATGACCGGCTCATGGCTTGCTGGCGCCGGCTTGGCGCGGACCTGGTCAACGTGCATCAGTTCCCCATGTGGCAGGTGGCCGAAACGGGCAACGGATTGCCGATCTTCCGTAGCGTGCTGGGCGACGAACACATCATTACCGAAGGCAGTTCGCACCTGCACCGTCCCGCCCTGGCCGACATCACGGAGGCGGCAAACTACCGGGCGCCCGATCCCGGCACCTGCCGGACCGATCAGATGGACTGGTTCGCGGCCAACAGCGACTTGTTCCTGTTTGCGCAGATCATGGGGCCGATCAGCGCCCTGGACTGGATGCTTGGCACGGAGAACTATCTCGTCTGGTGCATGACGAACACGGCCGACGTTCGGCGGCTTTCCGAGAAGGTCGTCGAATACGAACTGGCGCGAGCGCTGATGTTCCTCGATCACGGCGCCGACGCGATCATGATGACCGATGACATGGCGTACAAGAACGGCTTGTTCCTGCCTCCGCATATCATGGACGAGTTGGCCTGGCCGATTTACCGCAAAATGATCAGGAGGATCAAAGCGCACCGCAACGTGCCCGTGTTCCTGCACACTGATGGCGACATCCGCCGCGGGGCGCTCGATGCGATTGTCGCGTGCGGTTTCGACGGCCTCCAGTCGCTCCAGCCCAGCGCGGGCATGGACATCCAGGAAGTGAAACGTCGCCACGGCGGCTCGTTGTGCCTGATGGGGAATCTCGACCTGGACCGGCTCATGTCCTTCGGCACGCCGGAGGAGGTCGAGGCCCAGGTCCGCCTGTTGTGCGAGACCATCGCCCCCGGCGGCGGATTCATCCTCAGCACCTGCAACATACTCATCGACGCCATCCCGCCAGAAAACGCACTGGCGATGTATCGGGCCGGGGACAGGTACGGGGCCTATCACTGACGAGGTTAACATGAATCTGAGCGGCTTGGATCTCTTTATCGTCGTTCTGTATTTCGGCATCACCGTTTTCGCGGGGATCTGGAGCCATCGTCGGGCGGCAAGGAACCTGGACGATTACTTCCTCGGCAACCGCAAACTGCCCTGGTGGCTGCTGGCGCTGTCGGGGGCCGCCGCCAATTTCGACATCTCCGGCACGATGTGGCAGGTCTCGATCCTGATGATTTTCGGCTTCATGTCGTTCAACATCCATTGGATGTGGGCCTTCCTGACCGGCGCGTTCCTGATGAGTTTCATGGCGCGATGGATCCGGCGAACCGGCGTCATGACGGCGGCGGAACTGATGAAGGTCCGGTTTGGCGAGGACGCCGGAGGTCGGACCGCCCGGACCGCCGCGGCATTGATGATGGTGGTGTTCCAGACATTCGCCATCGGCTACGGCTTTGTCGGAGCGGGCAAATTCGCCGCCCCGTATTTCGAGACGTATACGCTTCCCACGTCCTACTTCGAGGCGATAGGCATTCCCAGCCTGGGGTCTGCCACCGGGCAGTGCGCCCTGGTGATGACCCTTGCCACGACGGCCTACGTGATCTTTGGCGGGTTCGTCAGCGTGGTGGTGACCGATGTGTTGCAGGCGATAATCAAGAATATCGCGTGCATCATTGTCGCCATCATCGCCTTCCTCATCATCGATCCCGTAATCCTGCACTCGAAGATGTCGGCGTCGCTTCTGCCGGCATACGAACTGGGCAACCTTCCGGCCGAGTATGCCAAGTACCAGCACTTTGGATGGATGGTGCCTATCTGGCTGTTCTATGGATTGGCCATTTCTCTCGGCGGCGCAGGCGGGAACTACGGCGAACAGCGGTTTCTGGCCACACGCAATACGCGCGACGCCTCGATTGCGGGCGCCGTGTGGAACCTTTCCCTGGTGTTGCGGTGGGCCATGGTGGGCGGCATCGCCTTCATCGCACTCTCGTCGACTTATCAGGTTTCCGACCCCGAGAGGGCGCTGCCGGAGATCGTCCGCGACTACCTGCCGAACGGTTTTCGGGGATTCGTGCTGGCGGCGTTCATCGCCGCATACATGGCCACGTTCAGCGCGGTGGTCAACAGCGGAGCGTCGATGTTGGTGAACGATCTGATCCGGCCTTTGTGGCCTTCGGCCAAGCCGAAGACCCTGGTGCGGCTCAGTTACGCAGCCACGCTTGCCTTGGTGGTCGGCGGCATCATCTCGGGCCTCAATGCCAAATCGGTGGATGCAATCTGGAACTGGCTGCTGATCGGTCTGTACTCCAGCGTGCTGATCCCGAATATGCTGCGGTGGTACTGGTGGCGGCTGAACGGCTGGGGCTACTCCATCGGCGTGCTGGTGTCGCTGGCGCTGGCCATCGTGGTCCTGTTTTACCCCGACGTCCCCGAATACGTCTACGCACCGGTGCTGAACGCTTTGGCGTTGCTCGGTTGCGTGATCGGCTCGCTATGCACGACACCGGTGGACGACAAGACGATCCTCAACTTCTTCCGCCGGGTGCGCCCGTTCGGCTGGTGGGGGCCCGTTCGCGCAAAGTCGGGGCTGATGGCCGCCGACCTCTATCGGGGCCAGGATCACCCGGGGAGAATTGTTGTGAACGTGGTGTTGGGAATGATAGCGCTGTTTTCTTTATACCTCATCCCGATCTACTGGATCGGCCACTGGTTCATGTGGGCATCGGTGAGCCTCGCCGTGTTCCTGGTTTCCACCATCGCCCTGTACTTCACCTGGTACAGGTCGCTTGACCGCGGGGAGTGCGAACCGGCTGCCTCGGATTAGCCTGGAACGGGCGCGAAGAGTCGTCGTCCATTCGTGGAACGGCAAACTGGAAAGGCAGTGCCGGCATGGCAAAGAGCGGCGTTGAGCAGATTCTCGACAAGTGGCGCGGCCTGATCAAGAGCAAGAAGCGCGCCATCATCAGTTTCGAGGAAATTCTTCGGGACCGCATCGAGTCGATCCGGCCCTGGATCTTTCCCGATACCGTGCCTCTGGAAGGCTGGTCTTTTCGGCAGTTCCGATACACGCACACCGCCCAGCGGGAATTCGTCGGCGATGCCTGGCAACCCATCGAGGTCGGCCGGACCTGGGGCGGCCCGGACATGAGCGCCCTGTTTCGCTGCCACGCCCGGCTGCCCGAACGCTTTCGCGGCAAGAAGGTCGCGCTGAAGGTCTACTTCGGCGGTGACGGACTGCTTCGCGTCGGCGGCAAGGCTTACCACGGCCTGGACCCTTTCCGCGATACGGTGTTCATGGCCGATCGCGCTAGCGGCGCCGAGGAGTACGACCTCGAAGTCGAGTCCTACGTCATGTGGCACTTCGGCGAAGGGACCGTCAAGACATTCGAGATTTCGTGTTGGGCCGCGTTCGACCCCGAAATCAACGACGCCTACTGGGACCTGCGAACGGCGTTCAACCTCATGATGACCGAATCGCTGGAAACCGACGCCGTTGACTTCCTCCGGAAGGTTCTCGACGAGGCCACGTGCCGCGTCGACCAGCGCTGCAACGATCCCCGTGCGATCCGGGAGATGGCGCTGGAGGCGCAGCGCGTCGTGCGGGAGAACGTCTACAAAGGCAACCGCTTCCGCAAAGAGGGCCTGGTGCATCTGACGGGCAATTCTCATCTTGACCTGGTTTACCTGTGGACGCACGCCGAGTTCGTCCGCAAGATCGGCCGCACCCACGCCACGGCGCTTCGGCTTCTCGAGCAGTACCCGGATTACGTCTTCACGCAGAGCCAGCCGCACATGTACAACCTGATGAAACAGCACTATCCGGAGCTGTACGAGCAGGTCCGCGCGCGCATAAAGGAGGGCCGTTGGGAGGCCGTAGGCGCCTTCTGGGTCGAACCGGACTGCAACCTTATCTCGGGCGAAGCGATGGTCCGCCAGCTCCTGCACGGCATCCGGTTTTACCAGCAGGAGTTCGGCATCACGCCCCGCACCGCCTGGATCCCCGACGTCTTCGGCAATTCGTGGACGATGCCGCAGATTCTGGTCAAGGCCGGCCTTCGGTACTTCGTCACCCATAAGATGAGCGTGTGGAACGATACGAATCGGTGGACGCACAACGCGTTCTGGTGGGAGTCGCCCGACGGATCGCGCATCTTTGCCCACGTGCCCACGACGCACTTCATCGGCACTGCCGAGCCCGATCACATCAAGGAACACTGGGACCGCTACAGCGCCCGAGTTGAAATCGGCGAGTCGCTGTATTGCTACGGCTGGGGAGATGGCGGCGGCGGGCCTGATGCCGAAATGCTGGAGTACTGCAAGCGCTACGAGGCCCTGCCGGGGCTCGTGCCCTGCACGAACTCGACCGTCGAGCACGCTCTGGAACGAATGCGAAAAAAGGCCTCCACGGCCGAACTGCCGGTCATCAATGACGAACTGTATCTCGAGGAACACCGGGGCGTCTACACCACCAAGGGCCGCCTGAAGAAACTTAACCGCTGCTGCGAGCACCTCTACCGGAAGGCCGAGTTGTTCAGTTGCTTCTCGCGGCGGCCGTATCCGGCCGGGGAGTTGCAGCGCGGATGGCGGGAAGTGCTGACCAACCAGTTCCACGACTCGCTGCCGGGAACCCACGTGACCCAGGCTTATCACGACCTTCTGGAAAGTTACCGGACGGCCACGGCGATCGGGCAGCTCGCCGTGCGGGAAGCGCTCGAGGAGATCGTCTCCCGCGTGGACACCTCCGGACCGGGGCGGGCGGCCGTGGTATTCAACTCGCTGCCCTTTGTGCGGTCCACGCGCGTGCAGGTGCCCTGCGACCGGGCCGACGTACACGTTCTGGATCCCGACGGGCGCGAGGTCCCTTGCCAATTCAGCACCGACTGGGAAACCGGTGCGACGACTCTGGTGTTCGAGGCGCACAACGTCCCGCCCGTCGGATATGCCGTGTATCGGATCGTCGAAGGCGCCGGCGCAACCGGCCAAGCCGTATCCGTCTCGTCCGGCCCTGAAGGGTTCGTGCTCGAAAACGGCCACCTTCGGTCGGTCGTCAACCCGGAAGGCGAGATTGTTTCGCTGGTCGAAAAGGCGACTGCGCGAGATCTGGTCGATTCCGAGCGCCGGGCGAACGTGCTGCACCTCTACGAAGATATTCCCGGCACCTTCGACGCCTGGGACATCGAGGAACACTACACGCAGCACGAGTTCGACCTCGGCGCCGCCTCCGTGGAGATCGTCGAAAAGGGGCCGCTCCTCGCCGCCCTTCTCGTGATGCGGCGTTTTCGCAACTCGGTGCTGAGGCAGCGGATCGTCCTCGGCGCCGGCGCCCGACGCCTCGATTTCCAGACCTGGGTCGACTGGCACGAGCAGCACAAACTGCTGAAGGTGCGTTTCCACACGCCCGTTCGCTCCAGGCTGGCCACCTACGACATCGCCTACGGCAACATCGATCGCCCCACGACCCGGAACAACTCTTACGAGAGGGCGAAGTTCGAGGTGCCAGGCCACGAGTGGATGGACCTCTCGCAGGCCGATCGGGGGCTGAGCCTCTTGACCGACTCGAAGTACGGCTACGAGGCGCACGGCCGGATGATCGCTCTTTCGCTGCTCAAGGGGCCGAAGTACCCGGATCCCGTCTCGGATCAGGAAGAGCACCGCTTCACCTATTCGCTCTATCCGCACGCCGGCGGCTGGCGCGACGCGCAGACGGTACGCGAAGCCGGCGACCTGAACGATCCGGTCGACGTCGTGCTTGCGGAGGCCCACGGCGGTGAACTGCCCCCGAGGCATGCTTTTGTGCAACTCGCCGCGAATGGCGTGACCCTGGAGGCGGTCAAGCGGGCAGAGGACTCCGACGCATTGATCGTGCGATTGGTGGAACGCCACGGCGGCGAGGAACTCATAGCGCTGACCGTGGACGCGCCGCTGGCGGCCGCAGCCGAGTGCGATTTGCTGGAACAGGAGAGGCAAAGCCTGAAAGTGGAGGAACGCCAACAGGTGCGCATCCTGGTGCGACCCTACGAAATCCGGACAATGAAATTGACAAGACAAGGGTGAAGTGCTGTGCGTCCCGAAAACTCCGTCCGGGGTCTGCAGGGTGACGGGTGTCAGCGGGTGTCATCTGCGACAACCAGATGACGGATTCTGGCGCGAAGGCCGTCCTTTCTGGCTGGAAGCGCTTCGGCATGACCGGCCGAGAGCGGGCGCTGCTGTACCGCCTGGCCATTGAAACCGGACTGCGGGCGGCGGAACTGGCGAGCCTGATGCGGGCGAGTTTCGCCTTGGCGGGCAAGCAGATCACGGTGACCGTAAAAGCGGGGTACTCCAAGCACAGACGGCAAGACATGTTGCCCCTGCGGCCCGACATGGCGGCGGACCTGCGGACCTTCCTGGCGGGAAAACTGCCGACGGCCCCCGCGTTCAATATCCCGACCGGCCACCTGGCCGCGATGCTCAAGGCGGACCTGGCCTCCGCAGGCATCGACTACCGAGACGACGCCGGGCGCGTGGTGGACTTCCACGCCCTGTGGCACACTGCCGGGACGCTGCTGGCCGCGAGCGGCGCGCATCCGAAAGTGGCGCAGTCTCTCATGCGGCACTCGGATATCAATCTGACCATGAGCCGGTACAGCCATGTGCTGATCGGGCAGGAATCAGACGCCGTGGCCGCGCTGCCAGATTTATCAGCCCCGTCGGCGGAAGCGGCCCGCGACACCGGGACAGCAGGCCCCGAACCGGCCGCGGCGCGCTTGGCGTTTCAGGGTGGAAAACAGGTTACTTCGGGAGACGCCGGTAGACGGCCGAACGATGAAGTGCCGCTGGCGGAAATCGGACGAAAAGAGGCCGAAATAAGCCCTTTTACTGATACTGGCGGAGAGGCTGGGATTCGAACCCAGGATCAGGGTTTAAGCCCCGATAACGGTTTAGCAAACCGTCGCTTTCGGCCGCTCAGCCACCTCTCCGCACGGTCTAACCTTATTTATAACAAGCACTTACAACTTGTGCCGCTCAGTTGTTCAAGACACGAAATTCATGGACGACAACCAGACGAACAGTTATACAACTCTTGGACAAGTTGCCAATTCCGGTTGTCATAAGGAGCGTCGCCATGTCTGTCCGTCCGTCAGCACGCAGGCACAGGCATAAGCCTACCAAGCCTAGCCCTTCGTTTCCCCTGACTCCACACAACAATGGCCAGTGGTGCAAGAAGATCCGCGGCAAACCGTACTTCTTCGGCGTCTGGGATGACCCGGATGCCGCCCTCGAGAAATACCTACGCGTAGCCACAGACCTACACGCGGGCCGCGAACCGCACTCACCTACTTTATCGGCAGATGCCGTCACTGTCAAGCAACTCTGCAAGCAACCTGGTCAGGTTGGGGCCATCTTTTTTACGTCGCCCGCACCTGCGAACGAGGAAACGTTCGTGAATTGACGAATCCGCCCGGAGGGAGCGGCGGGTTGTGACCACGGGTGGCGTGACGCGGTTTTGGCCATCGAGGCGGCGAGGAAACTGGCATAGAGAAAGGGCGGCAGTACCGTACCTGCCGCCCTTCACTGTGACCAAGATTACTTTCTGCGACTTCTCCTGAGAAGTGCCAGGCCGCCCAGGGCCAGCAGCGAGAGCGTCGCCGGCTCGGGCGTGATCACGAACGCCATGTCCAGCGACTGGCCCGTGCGCGGGTCGATCAGTTCACGCCAGTATTCCGGCGGTGCGCCGGGGTTATACGTGTCGCCGAAAACCGCATCGTCGTTCCAGTGGTTGATCGATGTCTTCCAGCCGAAAACCGTCGGATCGATGATCTCCCCCGGCACCAGCGGCTGTATAGCCATTACGTCCAGCCAGTACACGATGGGTTTCTCCGGCGTGCCCTGCTGGACGAACGCCTCGGTCGGCGGGATGTAGAAGTTGTACTGCCAGACAAGGGTGTCGCCGCCCAGAGGCTGCCCCGTGTTCGGGTCCCAGAACATCTCGGTGGCGGTCGCCCACGGGCGCACCAGATACTGCGCCGGCGAGAAGATCTGCTGCCACAGGAGGTTCCCAGGATGGCTGTACCCGACGGGGGGGGCCGGAACGTCGTCGTGGATGCTCAGTTTGAAGATTGCGTTCCGGTTAATCTGGTCATTCAGCCACGATCCCCAGATGTGAACATCTGTGATGGGTCCCACCGACTTGCACAGGAAGTCGTCGGCCAAGGTCTTGACAAAGGGGAACTGCGGTTCCCCCGTGACGCCCTGCTTCCAGGTGGCGTTGACGTCTATGCCGGACTGAAGGTCCGGCATCTGGACCCATTTGGCGGGCATTTCCGGGGTCCAGTCCGCATACGCAGCGCCGGCCATCGCCAGCACTGCCACGAACATCACAACGGTTCGAGTTCTCATGGCCATCTCCTCTTTCCGATCCCCCTACCTTGTGTTAGTACCAGCCGCACCCCGCGTGCGGCTCGTGTGGTCTGTGTTGATTACCCACCATCCCCGCCCCGGCATAAAGCGTGCGGCCGGTGAGCGGAATGGGAAGGCCCCCGCCCCGCGCTGATGCCTCCCGCCGTCCGTCCCCTCCTACTTCCTGCGAAATCTGCGTACCACGAGGCCCACGGCGCCAGCGCCCAGTAGGCACAGCGTGGCCGGCTCCGGCACCATGTTCTTGTCCTTGCTGATCTGCACGGTGCCGCCAGCCGCGACCGTCAGGTCCCACTGAAACGCCCACGTGACGTCCGCGGGGCCGATCGGATTTTTGGAGTTGTCCAGGTCGTCGGCGACGGTGTTTGTGAGTTTGTCCAGCGTATCGTGGTAGACGGCCACCTCCGTGCGCGCCGGAGACGGCGTGACCACCGTCTCGGCGGCCATCGTGGCCACGTCGCGCTGCGAGATGCAGTTGGCGTTGACGACGCTGACGGTGTCATCGCTCGGCGTGCCGTTCAGGTCGAAGTCGCAGTACTGGAAGAACTGGAGGCGGACCGGGGCCGAGGTCTTGTTGTTGAAGGCGATGGTTTCCTGGAGGTCCGACTTGCCGGTGCCGTTCAGGCCGCCGGCCAATACGTATGTCAGCGTGACGCTGAAACCCGCCTCGCTGCCGTAGACGGCGTTGAGGGTCTCATTGCCCGGGCTGAAGTTGGCGTCGTTGGCCTTGGACTTGACGTACCCGAGGCTCGAGAGCGGCAGTTCCTGCGTCGTCCCATGCAGGCGATAGAAGAACCACTGCTGCTTCAGTTGCTGGATGCTGTCGACCGTCCACGACATGACCCCGGAACTCGTGTCGAATCCGACGTGTGAGTTCAGGTCGTCCAAAGAGACGATGGTGGTTGCGGATGCGGAACCCGTCATGCCCGCAACCAGGACCAGCGCCGTGCAGACCCCTACCATCGAGGAAACATGCCGAGAAACCATCTTCGCACCCTCCACCCCCGGCCTGTCTCACCCCGTGCATGCGATGCAAACACAAGACGAACTCGAGCAATCTTAACCATCCGAAGTTCGCCTGTTTGCAGCATGTACGGCATGAGTTTGTTTCGGCGGGGCTATCCCCGCAACCCGCCGCACTGCCGGCACAACCCCCTTAAGATTCTCCGGCAGGTCCGACTTTAAAGAGCCTCCCTTCTTCTCCGCAGCAACGGGTAGGCGCACCGTCTTTGACCGACACACTCAACCTTCAGTGGAGACCCCGGCAGGAAAAGCTGAAGTGGTCTATCCCCGCGACAGCGCCTGCTCAATAGTCCCTCGCAGGTGTAGGTGGGGCAAAGCATGTGCCAAGACTGCAGGACGACAGGGTAGAGTTCTAAAGGAAGGGCCGCAAGTTTCGTTATGGCAATGACTTACGGACTCATCTGGTCCCGGAGAATTGCGGCGCGATAGACCAGCGGTAGCAAGCAGAATGTTTCCCCCAGGCAACACGCATGGAATCGGGCCAGCCATCCACGCCTATAACATCAGTCCTGACAAGGGCTTGCGCGATCGTTACACTTTGCAACGCGGTGTTGCCATCCGTAAACACGGCACGCGCAACCGGGGAGTGGGGCAGGTGTGCGTCCCGCAAACTCCGTACGGTGTCTGCAGGGTGAGCGGGTGTTATCTGCGACAACCTCTTGGCCGACGCGCGCGTCAGGGCTTCCGGCGGCCCACGCCCGCGTGTGGACACAGGCGAGCCTCGCCAGGGAGATGATGTGGAGCAGGGCGGACTTGACGTGGCGGCTCCAGTGATATGCCTAGCCGAATTGTGAGTCGAGGACCGACTACTTCTGCCTGCGGCGCCGAACGAGGGCCGCCGCCCCGCCCAAGGCCAGAAGCGAGAGCGTGGCAGGTTCCGGGGCTACATTATCCCCAAGCGTCATCAGTTGGAGCCCATTGAGTGCCGACGTCCCGTTTTGCATGACGATGTTCAGATCGGTATCGTTGACCAGCCTGTCTCGATTGAAGTCGCATTGGTCGATGATCGAAGCCGGGTTCAACAAGATGTGCGGGTTATTGACCACCTCGTTGTAGTCGGCCACGTTCACTATCGCGACATCTGGAGTGTTGCCGCCTCCAGTGTCGCCGATGGCGTTTCCCCAGTAGAACACATCCTTGGTAGGCAGACCCGTGTTGGCTGTCGGCCACACGGCCACCTGTAGCCATTCCTTCTGGATCGCGTTGTCGGGCCACAACAGCGTGATGCGGTCGGATCCACCCACCCCCGCTCCAGCCCGCACCGAAATCAAAGGCACCGCCGGCGCGGGCAGCCAAATGCCTGTATCCGTCCAGTTGCCGACATGGAAGGCGAAGTCGCTGGCCGTCGGTGTAGCCGGCAGGCCCAGGATGTCGATCATGATTCCGTTGATGCCATGATAATAACTCGTGTAGTTCACGAACGTGGCTTTATCGCCGGGCAGCAGCGGGGTCTTGTCCGCGGCGATGGCGCTGTCGTCCTGTATGTTCGCGGATGGGTTATTGCCGTCATAGTAGCTGCCATTGTAGAAGATGAAGCGCCCGCAGATCGTCGCGGCCGAACCGACTCGATCGCCGGCCGGCAGAATGGTCGCGAGTACCCCGAGCATCAACCACAGGCGGCCCGTCTTTCTCGTGTTCATCTCCAATCTCTTGTGAAGGTGGTTGTCCGCGGCCCTGACCGGTTTAGGGACCGACTCGACGTGCGTTCACGCGCGACCCTTGTCCGGCCTAGTACCCCCAATAGCCCAAGCGTCAAAATAATCAGGCTTCCTGGCTCGGGTGCCGGAGCGCCGGCGTCGGAGACGATGGCGATGTTCTCAAATCCTGGCGCATAGCCCAGCCGGGCAGTCCCGGTACTCATGAAGTCCATGGAATCCGTGAATGACTGCGTTACGGTATACGCGCCATTGCCAAAATTAACAGTCATGTACTGATAGAGAAAGAGTTGGTCCCCGATCCAAGTGTTTATGATGAAATCCTGGCTCAGGCTAATGGTCTCGGACTCCCCAGGAATCCAGGTTCTGATCGGCGTTGAAGCAGAAGCTGGGTATCTTACCTCCGCATACATGTATCTCGCTTCAGGAGTTGGGCTATTTAGATGGGTGCCCTGCAACTGCGCATCATAGAAAAGCTGTCCGGCGTAGCTCTTTATCGCCGGTCCTGAGTCTATTCCATTGAATGACACACTTCCCGTCAGGGAGACATGGAAGGCGAACTGGACGGGGGCGCCATAGGGCAGGCCCGAGTCGCCGGGGCCGATTGTGAAGTGATCCCAAAACTGGGTTCCCGCGTCAGCACCCATCAGCAAGCCAACCCAACCATATGTCCCTGTCGTAAAGTTGTTCAAACTACCTGTGAAACCGATTCCCAAGCTGCCGCTTTGGGCGCTGGCAAAGGCTGCTCCGCTCGTGGTCGTGCTACAGTAATCCCCATACGGGCTGGCCAGCCCCCAACTCCATGATCCTGCACAGTCGATGTAGCCAGACCAGGCTCCGCCCAGATTCGTGTAATAAGGGTGCCCGTCACTATATCCGTCGCCGACGTTAAACCTCTCGATCTTTGAGCCATATTCGGCAGCGACCGGGGAAGTGAAGGCCAGAGAAAGGCCAACCGCAAAGATGGCCCTGCCCAAAAGCCCGGGCGAGAAGCCCTTCGTTCTTGCTGATAGGGACCCTGATTCAGCGTGGGCATGAGTCCGCGACCAGGGGGTCGGGGAGTCTTGGGGAAATGGGGCCACAGTGCCTCTCCTCGATGCTCTTGCGTGTCCGGAGTTGCCCAAACCGTCGTGCCAGGTCGACATGACTTGCTCCTTTTTTGAATGTGCTAGGCCCGCCGGACGATTTAGTTGCGGCGCGATCCGGCGTCATAGTTTAGGCCCCTTCTGTGTACCAACATTTCCCGGATAACCTTGCCCGGCCGCGCGACGCCTGCGGACCATCGCCAGCCCGCCCAGGGCCAGCAGTGAGAGCGTGGCGGGCTCGGGAAGAACTTCCACGCGAAGACCGGTTGGTCCGCCCCCGTTATTCACGATGAAATCCAGAGTATTCACACCGGCTGTAAAGCCGCTCAGGATCGTGAATGAAGACCACGAATTAAATCCGACGGCTGTATTGCCCGTGGAATGGCCGTTCAGCAGGATGTCCGAGCCACCATTATCGGCGGACCACAGGCCGGTGAGCGACGCAGTCGCGGGGTCGAACCCGGAAAGGTCGAAGGTGGTTCGATAAGTGTAGAGAATATCGGGACCGTTAACGGATGCATCATTGTTCGGCCCAATCCAGGCGGAAATTGAATCGTCACCGATCCAGGCACCAACAACCGGCCAGCCTCCCGCGGAAGTCCGCACCCGGATGTCGGTGGTACTACCGACGGGGACCGCGATGAGCGTGTAGTGGGGGTCTCCGACAGTCCCATCGGGAAGAACCACTCCGCCGCCATTCACCCCGGTGTTGAAGATTTGGATCGGCCAGGCGTGCGCTGCTCCGGCCAGGATCAAGATCGCCACCGCCGCCACAATCATCTTCCTCGTTTGCATGATTTCCTGCCTGTCGTTTTTGCCTGCACAGCCAGTGGTCGGGTTATTTCCTGCGGCGAATCATCGCCAGCCCGCCCAGGGCCAGAAGCGACAGCGTGGCAGGCTCGGGAAGCTGGGTGATCTTGACATTGTCGATCAATACCTGCGATCCGGAGGGGCCATCATAGGTGAAGCCCAGCGTGGCGGCGTTCAGACCCTGAAGGGCGGGGTCGCTGATCTGTACCGAGACCCACTCCATGTCGGCAGCCAGTGTCGGCGGCGCGTACAGGCTCTCCACCTCCTCGCCCGCCAGTTGCACGGTCAAGTGGCAGGCCGGATCGGTGCTGAGGAAGCGATAGTCGAAGCTTAGGTCGAACAAGGTCGGTGGCGTAGCCACGTCTTGAGAGACGATAACCGGCGAGCCGGCCGTCAGGCACGCGGCGTATTGCCCGCCGCCCTGGT
>JAPLMO010000240.1 GCA_026386995.1 Planctomycetota bacterium
CAATACGAGCGTGGATAACCTGGACGGATCGGCCGGTCCGCGCGGCCCGGATGACGTAACGTGGGCCTTCCAGTGGGACATCACCGTTCCCGCCGGCGGGACCGTCGAGATCAGCAAGGTCAAGAACGTTACGCCCGAGCCCGCCACCCTCGCCCTGATGGGTCTGGGGCTGGCCGGGGTGGTTGCGGGCCGTCGGCGGAAATCGATTCGGAACGTCTAGACGGCCCCTCACGGATGCCGCGGGCATCTGGAGAAGACTGTCAACAAACAAACATGTGCAAAAGGAGAACGGCTATATGAGAGGGATCACACGAATGAAGTTCCTGGCGATGTTGGTGGGGTTTGCCGTGGCGGCCTGGGCGTCCGCGGCCGATGCGTCGGTCAGTCTGAGGCTCAGCGACTACACGCCCGAAACAAGCGTGCCGGCCTCATGGCTGGACGCGCTGATGACCTTCACCGTATCGGGTAACACGCTGACCCTGGACGTCAAGAACCTGACGCCGGATCCGGAGGTCAGCCCGCCACACTCGTTCCGTATCAACGATCTCCACTTTAACGTTTCCGACAACGTGACGGACATGACTTTGGTCGCGCCGCCGGAAGGGTGGACGCTGACCTTTTCAAGGGACGATCTCCTGGTCGGGGGGTTGGGGTACTTCGACGTGCGCGTGAAGGGCGGCCAGGGGGGCAACGACCAGAACCAGATTTTCCCGGGCGAGACGACGACGTTCACGATCGCGTTCACCGGCACGGGCGTTACCGAGTCGGATTTCACGACCGATAAGAGCGTGAGCCAGATGGAATCGCTGGCGGCGGCCAAGTTTATTCCGGTCGGCGGCGGATTGAGCGCCGAGGGCGCCACTTCTACTACGGTTCCGGTTGTGCCCGAGCCGGCGACGCTCGCCCTGATGGGCGGGGGCCTGGCGGCCATGGCCCTGCGGCGGCGCAGGCGGTAACTTCCACAAATTCCATTCCGACAGTAGATGATCGCGGGCGGCCCTCGGGGTCGCCCGCTTACATTAGAACCTGGAAATTAAAGGGGGGTAGCCCCGGCTACCCACTTAAGTCGGGATAGCCCGCAAAGCAGTCTTTATCACGAAAGACTGTTTTACGGGCAATTCACCAATCCCGGCGGCGTCAGGCAATGCCAATCTGACCCGGCCTGGGCAATCGGCCTGACGGATCACTTTGAAATCTTCGGCGCCCACATCAAGAGTTTGCCGGTCTTTGTGGCGGCAAAGAGTTTTCCATCGCCACCTGCCAGGATAATGACGCCGGCGGCATCGCCAATCGCCTTCCACGGGACATCGGCTTTGGTAGGATCGCCGACGAAGAGCATATCCTCCTTGTTGGCGGCATAGAACTTGCCGCCCAGTGACGTGATCGCAACGGCGCCCAGCGGAGGGCGGCGATCCGTAGCATTCCACGGGAGGCCGTCGCAACCCGGTACCGCGACTGCGTTGGCTTTGGCGATCGCCTCCGGTGTGCCAACGGTGTCGCGCACCATGATTGCCACCTCCGAGCCCGGCGATTTGGTATCAACAAGTGCATAGATCTTCCCGGGCGCTCCAGCCATCCCGATGAGGCACCAGGCATGGCCGACGTCCTCCCATGCGGCCTCCGTGGCGACGGCGCCGCGCGTGAGCAGCCGGCCGGCGGACCGCACATCGGTGGAGGCGAAGAGTTTCCCATCGGCCACCCCCATCGCCACGACGCCGCCGGGGGCGTCGCCGATTTCCTTCCAAACCAGGGGCGACGCGGCAGGGTCGCACACCTGAAGTTTCCTGTCCGACGTTATGGCAAAGAGATTCCCGCCGACCGCCGCCATCCCGACGACGCCGGGGGTTTCGCCGATCTGCTTCCAAACGACATCCGATTTTGGAGCGGCCTTCTCTTCACCTGATAGAGGGTTTGATATGCCAACTATCGTTGTTGCGAGCAGGAACGCAAGGTCGATTCGTAATAGACTGACGGGTTTCATTGAAAAACTCCTATTCTTGCCTGTTACTGCCGTGGCGGCCGTTCGCGGTTCCCGGAAACGTTCCGGGAATGTCGTGTCCCGAACGGCACGAACTGCAAAAACCATCATCGCCAAACGCCTTCCCGTTGTCAATCCTCAGGTGCGCTGGGTGCGCCAGAAGTTTCTGGCGCGGGTGGCATGCCCAGGCCGCCGTTGCCTGGGCATGGTCGTTGGCCGACGCGCGACATGCCCACGCAACGGCGGCGTGGGCATGCCACCCACGGGAGTGGGTCGTGCCGGAAATTATTGGCACATCCGGTGCGCCCCGCGCGGCAAAGGTCGCCTACTTGCCGGCCGGCTTCAGTTCAAAATGATGCGGCTTGGGCTGGCAGGCGGCGGTGATCTGCGCCTCGAAATCATCGACCTGCTTCTGGAGTCCGGGCCATTCCGCCTTCCTCCAGGGACGCAGTTGGGCTTCCCAGAGCGTTTTGCCAACCAGGTTCTTCTTGAAGATGAGCGCCAGGACTTCCCGGGCCTGCTTGGTAATGGGCCCGGCGGCGGCCGCCAGGTTCCAGCCTTTGGCCAGTTCTTCTTTTGTGACCGTTGCCGCAAGTTCGCCGTCGATTGAGACGTCATAACGGTCCGCACTGAGGCCCGCAACCTTCAGTTCATACCGGTTCAAATCGCTCAGCACCGGGCCCAGTTTCAGGGCGTCCATCGCCCGTTCATCCACTGGCATGGGCAGCGTTTCGTCGGCGCGGTCGAAACTGAGCGCCGTGTTATCGTATTTGACGTTCGACACGGTGCATTGCGTTGCGCTCACAACCTTGCCGCCCTGGCCGCCGGATACGTCGAGTTCGGCGCTGGAGACCAGCGCGGGGGCCTTCAGTTCTTTCAGGATGATCCAGGCCATGAGGGTGTGGCCCACGGGACTGGGATGGACCGCGTCGCCGCCGCCGATGCAAACGTCGGCCTTTGCCGCGTGCTCGCGCATCACGATCGCCATGTAGGGATCGAACTGGTTGACAAACGTCGCCCCCTGCTTGTCGGCCACGTCCTTGAGGCCGTCGGCGAACTTGCGGAGCGATTCGTTCCGCGGGTCCTTGTCGGGGTCCGGCCGGCGCTCTTCTATCGGCTGAGGCGTCAGCAGCACCACGCGCACGCCGCTCTTGGCGAGCACCTTGACGATCTCGGTCTGGCTGCGGACGTAGGCCCGGAAGATGTCCTCCCGGAAAGGCTCATAATTGTGGTCGTTCATGCCGAAGTTGACCGTCACCACGGTCGGCTTCAGTGACAGCACGTCGCGCTTCAGGCAGCCGTCCACGGCCTTCTCGACCATTTTCTGCTGCTCGTCCCCCTGGGCGGCAAACAACACCTTTTCATCTGCGTGAGACCGCTGGCGCAACCAGGCGGTGTCGCCGCCCCAGCCGGAGTTCCAGAAGTTGAAAGACTGTTTAGGAAAACGGGTCACCGTATAGGCCTCGATATACGTGGTATAGAGCCGCTGCTCGGTGATGCTGTCGCCGAGAAACACGATGCGGTCGCCTCCGTGAAGGAAGAACCCCGCGTCCGCCGCAAGGCATCTCGACGCCAGAACCGCCCAGACAAAACAAACTGTCAGCATTCTCTTCATTCGCGGCCTCTTTTCTGTTGGTTGGAGGTTCCCCCGTGTTACTGCCCGCTTTGAGCCGGACTCGGCCGGCCGTCGCCGAGAAGTTCGGGAAAGCGGCTTAACGTGTCGTACATGTAAAGCGTGGGCCCGAAGTGGCAACTGAACCAGATTTCATCCCCCCAGTTCGGGCCGACGAGGTTCGCCCCGTCGTCGCGCATCCAGTAGGTGACCAGGGCGCACGAACTTGTGGCGCGTTGCTTGAAAGAAACGTCGCCGGTGGCCGCATGCAGGTCCGCCAGCAGCGCGGCCCAATGCATCGTGTGAACGCCCATGGTCTGGAAACAGCACTTCTGCTCGCGCAGCCCTTCGGCCGGGGCCCAGGCGCTGCTCTTCTCCACGAACTCCCTGGCGATCCAGTCGTGCAGTTTGAGGGCCAGCGGCAGGTACTCCGGATTGTCGGCGCGGTGCGCAAGCAACCAGCGGGCCGTGTCGATGCAGTCCCAATTGGTCCGGTTATTCTTGCCCGTCTCGGCGGAGACGTCTTCGTAGAAGCCCTTCCAGAGCATGGTCTTGGCCGGGCCTTCGAGAATCCATTTCAGGGCCTTGGCACGGGCCTCGGCCCAGCGGTTATCGGTGCCTTGGCCGAGCGCCTCGAAAAGCATCACCGCGTAAACGGCCGAGGAGGTGTACGCCTCGCGGACCTCGCCGGTCCTGGGGTTGACGCGAAAGGGCCAGTTTCCTTCCGGCAACTGCGTCTTCGCCAGCGTTGCGGCCACGGCCTCGGCCGCCTCGCGATAGCGCCCGTCGCCCGTCGCCCCGGCAAGGTCCAGCATGGCCAGCGCCATGATGGCGGGCTTATCGGTCATGACGGCATCGCCGTCCACCGAGCCGCCCACCTTGCCCTTGTGCGCGGTGCTGTAGAAAAGTGACCCATACTTCCAATCGCTCGGCGTCCGCCGCGCAAGGTTCCAATCAGCCAGTTGCCGCGCCCGGGCCAGACATTCCGGGTCGCCCGCGTGGCGCCACCGGGCCAGAAACGCGCGGATGAACAAGGCATGATGAAAGGCCGGATAGACGGTATCGGCATTGAGCGGATGGCCGACGCCCGCCTTACGCTCGGCATTGACCAAGGCGTAGTTGACGTAGGCCGGAACCGCCTTACCATCCTGATCCTTGTAAGCATTGCCGGCGGCCCAGCCGTTGTCGAGGTCCTGCAACACGAAACGGTAGGTCCGCTCGAGAAACCTCGGATAGGCCATGCGCGGCACAAGCATCCCGTCTTTGTCCTTCTGGTACGCCGGAGCCGGCGAACCGCCGGCAATCAGCGGCGCCGAGTTCAGGAAGGCGGCGGCGAGCGCCGAGATGGCGAGGCCGAAGGCAAGCGTTGCCGCCGCAAGCCCGCGATGGCAGATGCCTGTGGTTCTCATCGACGCCTCACCTTTCGTTGCATCATCTTGCACGGCGTTGGGGCGTTTCCGTATTTTCCCATTCCTCAGAAAAGGCCGGCTCTTCTTGCCGCGCCGCGCGGCCTGCAAGGGCAGGGTAACATGGTGCGGCAGGTGCGCCAATATTTTACCGGCGGGGATCAAAGGCAATCAACGGCAGTTTCAAGTTTCAGGTTTCAAGTTCAAAGTTAACGGCCAAGGAAATACAGTTTCAAAGCCTTCCCGCCCCAGGCGGGTTCCCATGCTCCTGGGGCGTACATTGCTTCAGCCCCGAACGGGGCGCACGGGCTGTAGCCGCAGGTGGAGCAGCGCGGCCGCGCTGCGGCCCGACGCAAACCCCGTGGAGAACCGGAAAACGGTAGCACGGCGGCGCGCCGGCATGTAGGGTGGGTGCTATGCACCCACCATCGTCATACGAGAAACATGGCGTGAGAATTCGGGCGGGGTTCGTGTTCAGATTGTAGCGCGGGGGTTTATCCCCCGCGTGGTCCCACGCGGGGCACAAGGCCCCGCGCTACGGCGCGTAAGCACGGAGGAAAAGTTCACATGCGAGCCGTCATCCAGCGCGTAAGCGAGGCCGCCGTGACCGTCGAGGGGAAGGTCACGGGGGCCATCGGCAAGGGCCTGCTCGTCCTCCTGGGCGTGGGCCATGCCGACACGGAGGCGACCGCGCAGGCCCTTGCGGCCAAGATCGTCAAACTCCGCATCTTCTCCGACGCCGAGGGCAAGATGAACCTCTCGGTACAGGACGTGGCCGGCAGCGTTCTGGTCGTCAGCCAGTTCACCCTGCTGGCCGACACGCGCAAGGGCAACCGGCCGAGTTTTACCGATGCCGCGCCCCCAGAGAAGGGCAACAGCCTGTACGAGGAGTTCTGCCGCGCGGTCGCCGGACTCGGCGTGCCCGTGGCGAAGGGCGTTTTCGGCGCTCACATGGACGTGCGGCTGACGAACGACGGGCCAGTGACGATTGTGATGGATATTTAGGCCCGCCCCGTGAGTTTATTTAGCCCCCCGTGAATACACGGGGGGCCGAAACGGGGGAGGCACATGTCGCCGCACCGCCCCCGGTGTATTCACCGGGGGCTAAATATGCAGGTGATTCACCGCGAGCGAAATGTGTGGGTGCGAAGCACTCAGCCTACATGGCCAGCGATTTCAGCAGCCTTACGGCGGTCTCGACGAGCATCTCCCCGCCGCCGGGGGCGATCTGAGAGTTGACGGTCTCGTAACTGCCCTCCGCGAAGGCCTTCCGCGTCGGGACGTATTCCGGGCAATCGTTGCTCAGTTCCACGACCAGCGTCGTCGCAAACGGCGAGGCCCGCTTGACGGCCAGGCCCAGTTCAACGAAGACCTCGCCCGGCAGGCATACGACGGCCACGTCGTGGCTGAGGCGGAAGACCTGCACTTCCAGCGGCATCGTCCGGCCGCCGCGCTGTTCCAGCCCGAGGACCTTGTAGGCCGCGACCTCCTGGAGGAACGGAATCTGCCGCAGGCCGACCTTGGCGATATCCTCGCGGGCCTTCGCGAGTTGTTCGGGCGTGTGCGTCTGGAGTGGCACTTCGAGCGTTTCGCTGCGAACGGCCAGGGCCGGGGCCGCGATCGGTTTCAGACCATCGATGCGCTCGCGTACGGTGGCAGCGATGGTGCGGCCGAGAAGAGCGGACTTCGGCCGCGCCTTTTTCGTGATGTCCACGTGGTTGACGTCGCCGCACGGCCCGGTGGCAAAGAGCAGCGTGAACCGCTCGCCGAGGCATTCGCGGAGCGTCTGCTCAATGTAATAAGGATAGTCTGCGGCGTAGAGGGTGCCGCCGGTGGTGTCCAGGTGCAGGGCGAAGTTGGCGACGGCCGCCGCCGGCCGCGCGCCGGCCGCGTCGCGCACCAGGATAATGCCCATCTGCGGGTCGATGGGCCCGGCCGGGCGCACGATGTCGGGGTTTAGGGGGCCGGGGTTGAAGCGGACCGAGCCGTCCTTCATGTGGAATCGGCGGTTGAAGGCCAGGCCAAGTTGCTCGGCCGTGCCGGCGGTAAGGATCGCGGGCTTGGCATCGGCGTCGGCCTGGGCGACGGCCTGGACGATTGCGGCGATCAGTTTCGCCGGGTAGTCGATGGTCTCCTGCGGGTCGCTGCCGGACTTTGCCACGGCGCGGTCGTGCAGGAACTTCCGCATCGCCCCGGCGTAGAGCGGGCCGGTGTGCGTGTGTGTGGCGGCGATGAGGATGTTGGCGTCGGGGATGCCGGTCTTTTCGCTCGCCTGCTTTCGGGCCTGGGCGCTGACCTCTCGCGTGATGCCGATGAGGTCGCAGAAGACCAGGGCGGCGCGCTGGGGGCCGTCCTTCAGGATCAGGGCCTTGGCGTGCAGGGGGTTCAGGGCGCCCGTGCTCAGGCGCTCGTAGAAGTATCCGCTCATGCGGTAGCCGACGGGGGGCGTGATGTCGGCGACCGCAACGCCAGCAACGAATTCGGCTGCCCCTGCCATGGGCACACTCTCCAGGGTCCATACGGCCGCCATGACGGCAACGGCCGACGCCATTCCTATCTTCGCGCTCGCTATCAGTATCGGCAACCCCTCCAGTAGTCCGTCAACTTTGATTGTGCGAGTGCCACGCAATTGACGCAGTGTTTACGGGACGACGCGCTTCCATGAGCCCGCGGTGATCTGCATTTTTTTGGCGGTGCCGAGGTCGAATCCCGGTGGCGGGTTGTTCAGCCACGTGCTGTTGTACTTGAGGTTGACCGTGCCGCTTTGCACATGGATGTCGTTGTTGGCGACGACCGTGCCTTCGACGGCCGTCTGGTTCTGGATGATGAGGTTCGCCTTGGAGTAGATTATGCCTCGGATCGCCGACGGATAGGCGTCCATCAGGTCGGCGTCCTGAATGCCGCCGACGTAGGGGTAGGGGGTGCCGGTGGGGTTAAAGTTGGTGTTCATCGTCGTTTCGCTGAGTGCGGCGGACCCGAGGCCGATGGGAATGGCCGCGTCCGTCAGGAGCGCCGGGTAGTTGGACACCGCGGGTTCCCACGAGACCGACCCCTGGATGCTGGAGGCGGAGTTGAAGTTTTGCAGGACCAGCGTGCCGACGATGCGCGAGTCGGCGATGATGATCTTGCGGCCGCCGCCGTCGAGGACGTAGATGCCCTTCGGGTTGGTCTGCCTGCTGCCGAACGGGTTGGCGGCAGGGCTCAGCAGCGCCCGGTCCATGACGTACGTGTCGGCCGGGTAGGTGCAATCGTAGAACGTGAGCCAGTCGATATAGTAATCGGTGCTGCTGTTGAGGGTAACGGTCAGCGTTGCCTTGATCAACTGGCCGGTCCAGGTTGGCGTGATGTCGCCCTCGAGGTAATCCCACCACCAGGCGGCCAGGCCGTCGGGCTCCGTTGAGAAGGACTGCGTGCCGCTGCCGGTGCTCTGCACGATCAGCGTGGCCTGACCGGTGCAGTTCGCCTTGGGGAGGATCGGTATCCGGACGTGGTACCGGTGGCCGTTCAGCACCTTGCCGGCGTCCAGGTCCTGGGCAGCGACGGCGGCCGAGTTGGCCCTTGCGCTGACGCGCAGCGAGTAAGAGCCGTCCCACGGGTAACTGGTGACTCGGGTGAGTGTGCAGGCACCCGACGCGTACCAGGGGGCGGTGGCCGTCTCAAACGACGTGTTGACGAGGATTTCGGTCTGCCCCCACAGCCTGAGGTCGCTGAACGCGATGGGTGTGCCGTTGGCGACGTAATAACTGAGGACGGTGGCCGGGTCCGGCAGGGTGCGGGCGGTGATGCCGGCGTTGATGGCCTTGTTATAGGTGCCGCCCTTGATGTTGTTGACCGCTTGCGCGTCGGCGTAGATCTGTGCGCCGTTTATGCCGTTGGTATCGTGGTTGGCGCTGGCGATCTGGTCGCTGCTCAGCGTGGCGCCGTCGGTGACGAGGTCGTGGCCGGCGTGAATGGAGACCTCCAGGCAGTTGCCAAGCGACTGGGCCGTCTCGACCTTCACCTGCATCCGGTAACGGGCCGCGCCCTTGACGCCGGTGCCCGTCAGGACGACAGGGTCGGAGGCGCCGCTTTGGATGTTGCTATCGACCGGGTCCGATGCTTCCAGGGAGAACGTGCCGCCGCCGATGGGCACGTTGGTCGCCCACGCGCCGTTGCCCTTGTGGGCCCGCCAGAAGGGGTCGGATCGGATCCAGTACATCCCCATCTCCAGGGCCGACCTCGCGTACAGCCGCGCCTCGGCGGCATCGTTGACCCCGGCGCTCGCGCGGTTCTGCAACTGGATGACCATCATTGCCGAGAGGCCCAGAAGGGTCACCAGCATCGCCGCGCCGAGCACGGTGATGTAAATGCTGCCGCGAGATGGACGGTTTCTGTTCATGGCCGGTTACGATGTCACGGTTATCAGGAGGCGGGTGGCGTCGACGCCTCCTCGCCCGTCGCGGACCGTCAGGGTGATGGTGTATGTTCCGGCGGCCGTGTACGCGTGGCTGGCCGTCGAGCCGGTGGCCGTGGTGTTGTCGCCGAAGTTCCAGGCGTATGTCAGGGCGTCGCCGTTCGGGTCCACGGAGTTGCGGCCGTCCAGGCTGACCGCCGTGTTGACCTTGGCCGTTGATGATGCCATCGATGCAATCGCCTTGGGCGGACGGTTGCCGGTGGCGTCCTTGTACGTGGGAACGGCCTGTGCCCAGCCGGACGAGCGGAAGGCGATCATCTTGGCGACCGGCACGTCGCCGCGCTGAACGGTCACGGTGATGCGCTTCAGGTCGGTGGGCGACGTGGACGCCTGCGTCAGGTCGTTCGGGTTTGCCCACTCGACGGCCACGGAGCGTTTCCATCCGTCGAAGTCGGGCAGGGGCACACCGCTGCGCGTCTGGGGCGGAGACTCGGTCCAGCCGGCGTAATCGTCGATGTCGTCGAAGTACATGCGGCCCTTGCCGATTTCGATGCCTTCGGGACCGAAGAGCGGCAGGTCGTCGGGTTCCAGGTAATCTCCCTGGAGGATCTCGTTCATGAGTTGCGTGGCCAACTGCTCGCCGCGGGCGCGATCGGCCGTCTTCAACTGCCCGGCGCGCGACGCCCCCAGCACCGTCATCGACGCGACCATCAGGATGCCCACGATGAGCGTGCTGATGACGGCCTCGATCAGGCTGAAGCCGGACCGGGTGCCTTGCCGGCGGGGGTTCCATGCACGCTGCGCGGTGGGCATGTAGGGTGGGTGCTCTGCACCCACCATTTTCACGCAAGAAAAACGGCATTGGTGGGTGCAGAGCACCCACCCTACATATTGGGCAACAGGCCCCGGCGACCCGCCGCGCAAAATGTCAGCAACCCCGGCGCGCAAAGTCGGATTGTGGCGGTGTGTCATGGCTGGGGCTCCAGTACGCGAATGCGCGCGTAGTCGAACTCGGCGGTCCCGCCGCTCGCGTAGATCGACGCGAACTTGTCGGTGGTGGACACGGCGGGGGCCCCGTAGCCGTAGGTGCCGACGAAACTCCCGTTGGCCGTCACGCTGACGCTGTGCGCGGCGGTGTCAATCACGAGACGCAGATCGACGAACGCGGACGGAAGCCCAGAGGCCGTAATCAGCGATTCGAAGGTCCCGTCGCTCTTCTTCCTGGAGACGGTCAGCGTCTGGGTGCCCTCGGCCTCGAGTTTCAGCGTGGCCGTCAGGGGAACGCAGACGGTTCCGACGTGGTCGGAGTTGATGAGGAACACGGCGGAGGCGCCCGCCGCCGCGCTTCGCATCCGCAGGTCCACGACAGTTGCGGCGGCGAAGTCGCAGGCGGGCGACGTGTCGATGGCGGCAGTCGTTGTCTGCCAAACGCCACCCGACAGGCCTGATGTGGGGAACGTGCCGCCGCCGTGGACCACCCAGTCGCCGGCCCCGTCGCCGTTGGCGTCGAGGGTCGTGGGGTTGGAGGAAAAATCGGCTTCCCAGTAGCCGAGGTAAAGCACCGGCTGGTTGAGCGTCTGGGCGATGGTCTCGGCCGTGCGGCCGACGCCCGTCACCTTCATTACGATGCGCATGGCCGTCAGGTACTGCGTGACGGCATACTGCGTCGGGCCGGGCTGCGTGACCTTGCCGTAGAGTTGGGCCCGGAGGGCGCTGGAGCCGCTGTACGACCACGTCGCGCCCGAATCGGCGCTGGTGACGAGGCCCGAACCCGAACAGCCCTGAAGGGTGGCCGCGTTGCCCGTGCCGGAGTAGTACCTGACGACCAGGCACTGGGCGTTGGTCGGGGCCACGCGGTCCATGCCGCTGAAGGGGAACTCGGTCCATGCGTAGCCGACCGGCAGCGTGCCGGCGTCCATCGACTGGCTCTGAAGCACCGTGGAGGTGGGCTTCAGGTCGGCGCCGGCGGGGCGCAGGCACACCTTTGAGAATGTGCCGGAGGAGGCCTTGCGGACCACGAACCTGACCCGCGTCGGCCGCCAGCCCATCGTCCCGCCCGGCAGGCTCGTGGCGAAGTGCTGGCCGAGCCACTGGTCGGGCTTGGCGTTGAGGTCTGAGAAGCCCGCGCCGGAGTCCTTGTTGACGAGCAGGGAATCAAACGTGTCTTCGACGCCCGTGCCGGGGTAGGCCTCGGTAATGCTCTGGATTCGTGGTACGAGGCTGAACTGCTGGACGTTCAGTATAAACGCCGCCGCCGTGCCGCCGTTGTACTGGCGCGTGAGCGGGTCGCCCGGCGTGCCCGACCACGCGTAGCGGATGCGTTCGGTAAGGCCGTCGGCGTTGCGGTCGGCCACGGTGAAGGCAACGGCGGTCTGCGAGTGCTCGGAGATGTAGACGGCGGCCTCGAGTTCCGCCACCAACTGGTCCAGGGCCATGCTCGCCTCGATCGTGCAGGCCGTCGGGTTGTTGGCGTTGGGGATCGCGCGGCTGGCCAGGACGATGGTCGAGCCAATGGCGGCCATGAGAATAGCCACGATGACCATGGTGACGACCAGTTCGACCAGAGAGAAGGCACGAGCCATTGCGGATCGCGGATTGCGAAATGCGAATTGAAAGGACCGCGCCCGCGCAGGGCGCAAGCCTGGCCGTGGCCTTTCAATTCGCAATTCGCAATCCGCAATCCGCAATGTGTTTCTGCGGTTCATTGCCATGCCGCCTTGCCGGAGTTGGCGTCAAGTGTGACGGTCCGCTGGAAGCCGCCAGCGAGGAGGACCACCGTTCCGCCGCAGTTCGGGACGCCGTAGCCGTCGAACGTCACTTGCGTCGCGCCGGCGAAATCTGCGGACACGATCGTCGCCTTGTAAGGCTCGCCGCCCAGGAGCACGGTATACGTGGCGGTCGAACGCTTCAGGTCAGGCACGCCCGGCATCTGGTACTGGCTGGAGGCCACGTTGAAGACGACCGTCTGCGGGGCGCTCGTTGAGTTTGCCCGCGAGCGGGCCATGGCCAGGTCGGCTACGAGGCGATGGGCTGCCGCATCGGCGCGGTAATGCTGCTGCGCCGCGGTATAGCGCGGCACGGCCATGGCGGTCAGGACGGTGATGATGGCCATGACCAGGATGAGTTCGATCAGCGTGAAGGCCGGTTGGCGTTTGCCCATCGTGCCACCTATGCGTGATTCGGCGCTTGCTAGTAGCCTGTCAGGCCTAAATCTGCGGGTGCCACGGCTGCGCAGTTTGCAGCCGTGGTCGTCGGCAGGGACGCACGGCTGCAAACTGCGCAGCCGTGGCACCCACATGATAATTAAAGTTGACGCACTAATAGTACGACAGCGCCACTTCCGTATTGTGCGCGGCGGGTACGGAGACCCGCCGCGCAAAGTGGCGCTGTAGTATTAGTAATCGTCAGTATTACAACATAGGGTCAGAGAATCCGGCGGCGGGCCGCGGCGGGGGGCGAGAAGGAGGTTTTTGCGGCGGCCGGGGCGATTATCGGACACAGAGCGGCCGCCCGGGACTGTTTTCCGCTTCGGTTAATTTTGGGGCCGCGAAGTGCCGATACATACCGAGCACCCACCCCTAAGTGTACCGAGGATAATCCATGAACCCAGAGTCCGTCCCGAAGACGGAGTGCAGCCGTTTGGGCCTGTGGCTGCGCGGCGAGATGCGTTTCGCCGCCGTCGGCCTGACCGTGGTTGCGCTCTTCTTGCTGTCGATGTGGGGGGCGGCTTGGTGGGCCGTGCGGACCCAGGAGGACACCATCCGCCAGGCCCGGACCGAGGAGGCGCGCCTGAGGGGCAACGCCCTGGCGCGCTACGCCGAGATCGTGCTGGCCAACAACGAGTTGACCGCCCTGAGGCGCATGGTCACGCAAGCGGCCCAGGACGGAGGCCTTGCCCATTGCCGGATTCTGCTTCCCGGCGGCGGGGTCATCGCGGACGCCAACCCCTCTGGCATCACGCTTCGCGAACTTCCGGAAAAATGGCCGGGCGGGGTGGCCCACTCGCAGGCCGACGATCCGCGGGCGCTGACCTTCTCGCTGGTGGTGGCGCAGCAAGGCACAGCGGTCCTGGAGATCATTCCCCAGGAGAACAGCGAGGGGACGCCTTACTGGCTGACGCAGGCCGGCATCGGCGCCATCTGCGTCGCTGCGCTGATGCTGCTCATGGTGCTGTACCGCCGGGTCCTAGCGGGCCTGCGCGGCATGTGCGCCGTGCGCGAAGCGCTTCTGGCCCGCGGCAACGGGCAGACGGCGCTGGAGGCCCTGGAGGTCAACCCGAACTGGGGCCCCGAGGCCCGCGCGTGGAACAATCTGCTGAGCCGCGAAGAGTCGCACCACAAGCAAGAGGCCCTGGCCAGGAGCCGCGACGCATTTCAGACCCGCCAGGGGACGCCCGACAAACTGTCGGCCGCCTGCGACGCGCTGGCCCAGGGTCTGATCATCATCGAGCGCGACATGCGGGCCACGTTCGTCAACAGCGCCGCCCTCCTGCTGCTCCAGGCCAAGCGGGAAGAGGTTATTTCGGCCGACATCTCGACGTTCCTGAGGGACGAGCGCGTGGTGGCGGCCGCCCGCGCGGCGTCCACCGGCCCCGTGCAGCGGCGCACGATCGTCGAGGTCCAGCGAAACGGCGAGGCCGGCGCCGGCGTCCTGCGGTTCATCATCCGCCCCGTGCGGCGGGAGGATAGCGGCGTCGCCATGATCGTCATCGAAGACATCACGCAGCAGCGTGCGGCCGAGGAGGCGCAGCACGCCTTCGTCGCCCGGGCCACGCACGAACTGCGGACGCCGCTGACCAATATCCGCCTCTATACCGAAATGGCCCTGGACGAGGGCAAGAAAGACCCGGCGGTCCTCGCCAACTGCCTGAACATCATCAACCAGGAAACGTATCGCCTGGACCGCACGGTGGGGGACATCCTCTCCATCACCGAGATCGAGGCCGGCACGCTGACGGTGCGCAAGGACGACGTCCGCCTGGAGGAGATCTTCCCGGAACTTCAGGCCGATTACGCCGCCCAGGCCACCGACCGCTCGGTCCAACTGGCGTTCCGCCTGCCTCCGAAACTGCCCGTCATCAAGGGGGACCGCGAAAAGATCCGCGTGGCCCTTCACAACCTCATCGGCAACGCCCTGAAGTACACGCCGGGCGGCGGACAGGTCAGCGTCGCCGTGACCGCCAACGACGGCCACCTCAGGGTGGAGGTCAGCGACACCGGCATCGGCATGAGCGACGAGGACCGCGCCCACGTCTTCGAGAAGTTCTACCGCGCCAAGGACGCCCGCGTCGCCAAGATCACGGGGTCCGGCCTGGGCCTGGCGATTGCACGCGAGGTCGTCCGCATGCACGGCGGCGATATCACGGTCGAATCGGAACTGAACAGGGGCAGCACGTTCACCCTCGTGCTGCCGATCCCGGCCGAGGCGGCATAACGTGGAGATAAAGGAACAGAAATACGGCGCCGTGCTCGTCGTCCGGCCCGAGGGGCCACTGAAGAGCGACGATGCCGAGGCCTTCAAGACCCACATGACGCGGGCCCTGGGCGAAAGCCTCGGCCGCTGCGTCGTCGACGCATCCGCCATCCAGTTCATCGACAGCAAGGGCCTCGAGGCCCTCGTCGAGGTCAACGAGGCGGTTTCCCAGACGGGGTTCCTTCTGAAGTTGTGCGGCGTCAATGAAACGATCCGGGAGGTCCTGGAACTGACCCAACTGACCTCCCAGTTCGAGCAGTACCCGGACCTTAACAGTGCCGTCAGGAGTTTCCTGTGAGCCGGCCGGCCCGCAAAACCATCGGCGAAGTCCTGATTGGGGAGGGTGTGATCTCCAAGGAGGACCTGGCGCGCGCCCTGGCCGCGCAGCAGCAGAGCGGCCAGATGCTGGGCGAAGTGCTCATCGAACAGGGGCTGGTCTCGCCGATCGTGCTCGTCCGATCGCTGGGCAAGCACCTCGGCGTGCCGGGATGCCAGTTGCGCCACGGCCTAATCGACCCGGCCCTCCTGAAGATCATCGGCCCGGAAGAGTCGGAGCGCCTGAAGGCCATGCCGATGTTCCTCGTCCACAACATGCTGACGGTGGCGATGGCCGAGCCGCAGTCGCTGCCGAAGATAGACCGCCTCCGGCACCTCACGGGGGCCAAAATCCAGCCGGTGTTGGCCCTCGAGGCCAACATCATGGAGTTTATCCATAAGTACGCCGGCGGCGACACCGACATCGACGCCTTCCTGACCTCCCTGGCCGATTCCGACGTCTCGGTGATCGAGCAGGAGCGCGTCGACGAGGGGCCGGCCACGGACCTCGACCGAATGGTCGCCGGCAGCCCGGTCGTCAACCTTCTGAACATGGCCATCCTGACGGGCATCAAGGACGGCGCCAGCGACGTGCACATCGAACCGATGAAGAACGGCACCCGCATCCGCTACCGGGTCGACGGCGTGCTGCGGGACCTCATGAAGCCGCCGTCCGGCCTTCACGCCGCGATCATCTCGCGCGCCAAGGTCATCGGCAAGATGGACATCGCCGAGAAGCGCCTTCCCCAGGAAGGCCGCATCCGCATCGTGGCCGAAAAACGCGAAATCGACCTGCGCGTCTCCAGCATGCCGACACTCCTGGGCGAGAAAATCGTCATCCGTATCCTCGACAAGGCCAACCTGCACGTCCGCCTCGAGGACCTGGGCTTCCGGGCCGAGGCCCTTCAGGCGTTCATGCGCATGCTCCGCCAGCCCCACGGCCTCGTCCTCGTCACGGGCCCGACCGGCAGCGGCAAGACCACGACCCTCTACTCGGCCCTGGACCTCCTGTGCAGCCCGGAACTGAACATCCTGACGGTCGAGGACCCAGTCGAGTACCAACTGGACATGATCAACCAGGTCCAGGTCCAGTCGTCCATCGGGATGACGTTCGCCAAGGCCCTGCGAAGCATGCTGCGGCAAGACCCCGACATCATCATGGTCGGCGAAATCCGCGACGACGAGACCGCCCGCGTGGCCGTCCAGGCCGCGCTGACGGGCCACCTCGTCCTGGCGACGCTGCACACCAACGATGCGCCGGGCGCCGTGGCCCGCCTCCTGGACATGAGCGTCGAGCCGTACCTCTTGTCGGGCGTGCTGAACGGCGTCCTGGCGCAGCGCCTGGCCCGGACCGTCTGCGCGGGATGCTCCACGAAGTACTTCCCGGCGGAGAACGTGCTGAGCGACGCCCGCCTTGAGGGGAACATCCCCCAGAGTTTCCGCCGCGGCGCCGGCTGCGAACTGTGCCACAACAGCGGTTACCGCGGCCGGACCGGCGTCTATGAAGTGATGGAGGTGACGGACGAACTGCGCCGCCTGATTCACCGGGCGGCCCCGAACCACGAGTTGCGCGACAAGATGCGCGCATCGGGCTTCCTGACCCTTCGGGAGGAAGGCGTTCAACTGGCCATTCAGGGCAAGACGACCCTGGAGGAGGTGCTCGCCGTCACCCATACCCAAGGCGAAGTGGCGGAAGAAAAGGAACCCGAGAAGACCCTGGCATGAAACTGATCTACGAAGCCTTCGACAAAACGGGACGCAAACTGACGGACACGATCGATGCCGCGGACTCGGCGGCCGCCACCGAGACGCTCCGCCACCAGGGGCTCTACGTCACGAAACTCACGCCGCGCGGATCGCCCGTCGTGCACCGGTCGCGCGGGTGCTCGAAGTCGAAACGCCTGAGGTACGTGGCCATGCTGTCGCGGCAACTGCACTCGCTGGTCTCGTGCGGGACGCCGCTGGTGGAGGCCATGGAGGCGTTCGAGCGGCAGGCCCGCCCCGGCCTGTGGCGCGACACGCTCAAGGACATCCGCGCCCGCGTGGAGCAGGGGTCGCCGCTGTCGGCCGCCATGGAAAGCCACCCCCAGTTCTTCGACCCCGTCTGCCGCAGCCTCATCGGCGCCGGCGAGGGCTCAGGCACCCTGACAGCCATGCTCGACCGCGTCGCGCAGATCACCCGTAAACAGTTGGCTATCCGCAACGCCGTCGTTGGCGCCATGGTGTACCCCGCCGTGCTGGCGGTTGTGGCGGTGTCCGTGCTGGCGCTGATGCTCTTGTTCGTCATTCCGCGGTTCGGGGAACTCTTCAAGTCGCTCAATGCGACGCTGCCGCCGTCAACGCAGGCGCTGCTGACGCTGAGCGAGTATCTCCAGGCCTACTGGTGGGCGGCCATTATCGGCATCATCGTGCCGATCGTCGGCCTGAAGATGTGGCTGGCCAGCGAGAACGGACGCCGGGCGATCCAGACGACCGTCCTGCGCCTGCCGCAGATCGGCCGCATGGCCCGCAATTTTGCCACCGCGCGGATGACCCGCGTGCTGGGCATGCTGCTGGAGAGCCACGTGAGCGTTCTGGACGCCCTGAGCCTGACACGCGAATCCATCGGCAACCACCACTACGCCGCACTTATCGCGAGGGCCGAGGAAGCGGTCACGCAGGGCAAGAACATCCACGTCGCCTTTTCCAGCAGCAACCTTCTCACTCCGGGCGTCTGCGAGGCGATCCGCAGCGGCGAGCAGAGCGGCCAGGTCGGCACGCTCCTGGTGCACGTCGCTGACTTCCTCGACGAGGAAAACGAGGTCGTCGTGAAGTCTCTGACCAGCATCATCGAGCCGGTTATCCTGGTGCTCATGGGCCTGCTGGTCGGGACCATCGCCATCAGCATGTTCCTGCCGCTCTTTGACCTGACTTCCATGACGAAGGGTGGATGACCGTGAAATGGTTGACGCGACAACGTGAATCGCTCATCGGCATCGACCTGGAAGGCCGCGCCGTCCGGGCTGCGCAGTTGGTCCGCAGCGGCCAGGGGTGGTCCCTGGCGGCCGCGCTGGCCTTGCCGCGCACGGCCACCGGCGCCGGCCTTGAGCCGGGCGAGGTCGAGCAACTGGTCGGGTCGCTCACGCGGCTGGGGTTCCGCGGCAAGCGCGTGGTGCTCGGGGTGCCCGAGGAGAAGATCCTGACGGGCGTGCTGGAACTGCCGCCCAAGACCTCCGGGGCGCCGCTGGCTGAGATCGCCCTCGCGGAACTGGCCGGCATGCACGGCTATGAGCCCCATGCGGCCGAGGCCGTCTGCTGGGAACTGCCCGCGTCCGCCCGTCGCGGCAGCAGCCAGGCGATGGGCGTCGCCTGCCGGCATGCCGATGCGGAAACCGTTCTGGAGGCATTCGACCGCTCCGGCCTCGACGTGGTCGCCCTCGACAGCCGCCTGCACGCCGTTGCGCGGGCCTGCGAGGGCGCATTGCCTCAGCCCGGCGTCACGGCAGTCCTCGACATGGAGTGGAGCCGCACCATGCTGCTGCTCCTGAACCAGGGCAAGGTGGTTTACAAACGCACGACGGCCGAACATGCGCTCCAGCAACTGGGCAAGACACTGATGCAGAGCCTGACCATCGAGGAAGACTCGATGTTCTACCTTCTGGCCGAGGTCGGCTTGGCGCCGCAGACGGATGAGTACGCCGGCCAGGCCCAGGCCATCTGTCCCCTCATCACCAAGTACCTGGATTCCGTCGTGGCTTCGCTGCAATCGCCTTTTGCCTACGCCACCAGCCAGTATTCCGGAGCGAGCCTCGACACGCTCCTCTTGGTGGGTCACGGGGCGGCGATACCGGGCGTGGCCGAACACTTGCAGCCGCGCCTGGGCGTGAATGTCCAGGTGGTGCGGCCGACAACTATTGCGAAGTGTCCGCCGGCCCTTGGCGGCAAGGCCCAGGACCCGTCCCTGACGGCGGCGATCGGCCTGGCATGGTTCAGCGACGAGTGAGGTCATGAAAAGCGTCAACTTCCTGCCGGCGTACCGGGTCGTTGCACGGCAACGGCGCCGGCGCATGCGCCGGTGGGCCGCAGTGATCATCGTGTCGCTTGTGCTGGAACTCGCCGGCATCGCATGCGGCTACGGCCTGTGGTGCGGCGGGCGTATGGTGCTTGCCAAGGAAGAGGACCGCGCCGCTACCACGATTCAGTCGGCCGACCGCGCCATCAGCATGCTCCGGGGCGAACTGGCCACCCAGGACGCGACCCTGAAGGCCAACCAGGCCCTAGAAGGCCAGCCGGACTGGAGCCGCCTCCTGACGCTGCTGGCCCAGAGCCTGGGCGACGGCGTGCTGGTGAAGCGGTGCGAGTTGAAGCCTCGCCCCCCCGCGAGCCCCGTGACGGCGGCGTCCGCCCCTCAGAAGGAGGGCGACGCCTACGCCCTGAAGGTCAGCGGCATCGGCCGGACCGTGGCCGACGTCCTGCAGTTTGCCGGCGCGATGGAGCGATCGGGGCTTTTCGACCAGATCCGCCTCATCAAGACCGACACCGAGCCGTTCCTGTCGGGCGCAGCAACGAGTTTTGAAATGGAGTGTTCGCTGGGCGGCAAGGCGGAGAACACGAAGTGAAAGCGAACCTGACGCTGAAAAAGTGGTGGCGCGTGGATGCCGTCGGCGCCGGCGTCCTCGTGGCCCTTACGGCCGTGGTCTACGTGTGCGGCTACTACCCGCTGATGCGCAGCCACCAGGAGTACCAGGACAAGCGGGCCGCCCTCGCCGCGCAGCGCGAGCAATCCGCCCGGTTGGAGTCCACGCTCCAGGGGCTTCATAAACGCCTTGCCGCCGTCACCCGGTCGTTGTCCTCCAGCAGCCTGAGCCTGAAGCCTGCGGCCAACCTGAACAACCAGTTGGCGCAGATTTCGGCGCTGGCCACCGGATGCGGCCTGGCCATCGACGACGTCCGCACCGAGCCGGCCGTGGCCGAGACGCACAGCGACGCTTTTCCGGTCACGCTGGCCGGCGACGGGACGTACCGCGCCTGCACGGTGTTTCTCAGCCGCATGCGGGCTACGTTTCAAGACACGACCATCGTGTCGCTTGACCTGACGGGCAACGGGGGCGACCCGTCGGGCATCGGTAAGTTCAATTTCAGGCTCCGGTGGCATGCAGCGCCGAAGCCGGTGTCGGTAAAATAAGGGCGGCGGCTTTCAGAGGTAACCGTGGTACTGTCAAAGTCGCAAATATCGCTGCTGGCGGTCCTGGGAATGAGCGTGATCGGTATGCTCGTGGACTGGTTCATTCTCCCGAGTTCCGACTCGCTGGCCCCCGCGAAGGCTGCGGCCTCCGCGCCGGCCCCGCCCGCCGCGGCCGCGCCGGTTGGCGCGTCCCCTGCTGCGGCGGCCCCGGCGAAAGCGGCGGGGGCCCCTGCGGCCTCTGTGCCCGGTGCGGTGCGCATCCCTCTGGCGGAACGCCTCAAGGCATTGGCCCTGGAGGACCGCGATCCGACCGCCATCCGCGAGGCATTCGCGCCGTCTGCGGCCTGGCTGGCGTCGCTGGAGGTTGCCAAGCCCGGCGGCGTACCGCGGCCCGACTCGGCCCTTGACTTCAGCCAGCAGCACAAACTCACGAGCATTCTGCGCAGGGGCAGCGCCGGCAGCGCCATCGTCAACGGCAAGGTCGTCGAAATCGGAGAGCAAGTGGACGGATACCGGCTGATCGGCCTCACGGCGGACAGCGCCGTCTTTCAATCGCCTCGACATCCGAAGGAGGTGAAACTTACCATTGTCGTGACGGGCAAGTAGAGGGGCTGCGGGGGGATTCTGCTTAAGTTTGTTGGCGGTTTGGCCGATATACTAAAATGTCGAAAAGGCGACTTGGTTAACTAGAAGAAACAAATGAGTCCGTTAGTTTAAGGAGAATGCGATGCTGAAAGGGCGATTCACGCGAAACAGGGGGTTCAGTCTGTTGGAATTGGTGATCGTGGTCGTCATCATCGGTATCATCGCCGCGATTGCCATCCCGCGTATGAGCCGGGGCACGGCGGGCGCCGCCGATTCCGCCCTGACCGGCGACTTGGCCGTTCTCAGGAACGCCATCGACCTGTTCGCAGCCGAGCACGACGGCAAATTCCCGACGGCTGCCGACATCGCGAAGCAACTCACGATGTACACCGATGGCACCAACACCAATGCGCCGGTGGCCGCGAAGGACAAGGACCATCCGTTCGGCCCGTATATCCGGGCGGTCCCGAAACTGCCTGTCGGCACCAGCAAGGGCAAGGACACCATTACAGGGACCGGCCCCGCGGGCGCGGACGCCACCGCCGGCTGGTTCTACGACGAAGTCACGGGTAAGCTTGTGGCGAACTGCGGTCCGGGCGACGTGGACTCGCAGGAGAAGAAGTACTCCGACTACTAATCGGGCCTGTTGTCTCTCAAGAAGCGGGCTCGGGTGAAATCGCCCTTGGCCCGAGTCGCGGCTGACCGAGTACGCACAAGCCGCTCGTCCCCATGCGGGACGGGCGGCTTCCTTTTTATGACAGCGCCACTTTCAAGGTCTTGCGCGGCGGGTACGGAGACCCGCCGCGCAAAGTGGCGTTGTAGTAATAGCACCCACCCTACGTTCGCCGCATTTGGCGCGGGCGTGTAATGCTTGCCCAGGAGTTGACGCGCAGCCGGCGGGGGGGGTATGCTGGTATCAACGAGTGCCGTCAACGGAGGCCACATCATGAAGCGATGGATTCCTCTGGCCATTCTCGCCGCATGCGGCGTCTTGCTGAGCGTAAGGCTCTACCCTTCTTCCGCTTCACACGACGACGTCTTCACAAGCGATGGGCTGCTAACTGCAAACGCCGAAGACCTCAAGGCGACCGCCGTCACGGGGCACCTGGAGGTCCCAATTGAACCCGGCCGCAGCGTGCTCTGGTGCGGGACGCTCCAGTTGGTCTGGAACGAAGTCTGCGGCCTCATCGGCGAAGACATTCATTTCACCCGTGACCCGCCGATGGTCGCACCGATGAACAAGAAGGCCTTCGCCCGCGAACACATCGACGATGCCGCATACGTGGCGCTGGCAGGGTTCGTGCGCGACGGAATTTTCGAGAAGATACCGCGCGCGCTCAAGAAGAAGTTCGGCGGCAAGGCCACGCCGCGATTCCTGCCCGACCGGTTGCTCACGCCCCGGCCGCAGGACATCGTCGGCTACGCATACCTCTTCAAGCACCTGGAATTCGCGACGCCGCTGGAGCGCCTGGAAGAGCCGCTCGACTTCCAGGGCGCCCCCGTGTCGGCGTTCGGCCTCGGCCCGTTCAAAGAAGAGCAGGTGGCGATGTTGGATCAGGTGAACATCCTGCGCTACGACGGCCCCGACAACTTCATCATCGAACTGAAGAGCAAGTCGGCGGGCGACCAGTTGGTCCTCGCCAAGGTGCGTCCCCAGGCGACACTGGGCGAGACAGTGGCCGCCGTCTGCCGCGACGTGGCTGGCACAACACCCCAGAAGGCGCTCCCGGGCGACCTTCTGTCTGTGCCGCGGCTGAACTTCGACATCACGCGCACGTATAGCGAGATCATGGGCGGCCTGCTCATCACGCACAACCCTGCCGTGGCGAAGGACCTCGTGTTGCTCAGCGCATTGCAGAACATCCGCTTTGAAATGGACGAGAAAGGGGTGCGCCTGCGGTCGGAAAGCCACATGAGTTTCGGGTGCGGCGCGGAAGGCCCTCCTGAGCCGCACCACAGGATGATCTTCGACAAGCCTTTCCTCATCCTGCTCAGGCGCACCGACGCCCCTCTGCCCTACTTCGCCCTGTGGATAGGCAGCCCCGAACTACTGGTGGGGTTCAAGAAGTGATGCCGCAGAGGCGCGCAAGAAACGCCGCGAGGCGCATCCGGCCGGCTCACACCGGCTGATGCGCCCCCGCCGCGGCGAAATCCGCCGAACGGCAGTTGCCGAAACCACGCCGCTCTGGTAGAAAGGATGTGACAGGAGGAGGCCCCTATGCGCGGCAAGGCACACGTTTTCGGCGATGACGTCAACACCGACGAGGTCATCCCGGCCCGGTACCTGAACTCCATCGACCCGGCCTTCCTGGCCAAGCACTGCATGGAAGACGCCGACGCGGAGTTCACGAAGAAGGTCCGGCCCGGCGACTTCATCGTGGCCGGCGAGAACTTCGGCTGCGGCTCAAGCCGCGAGCACGCCCCCATCGCCATCAAGGCGGCCGGCGTGGCGTGCGTGGTGGCCGAGAGTTTCGCCCGCATCTTCTTCCGCAACTCGATCAACATCGGCCTGCCGATCGTCACGTGCCCCGACGCGGTCGACGACATCGGCCCCGGCGACGACATCGAGATCGACCTGGCCGCGGGGCGCCTGAAAAATCTGACCAGCGGCAACGTCTTCTCCTTTGCGCCCTTCACGAAGGAGATCCAGGCGATCATCGCGGCGGGCGGCCTGATGCCCTTCGTCAAGAGCCAGATCAAGAAGTAACTTGCCGCCGAATTTCGATGTCGCCGAATTTCGATTGAAAACTGCCGCGGCCCGGCAGTATCATCCCTTTCCAGGAAACCGCAAAAAAAGGGAGCCCGCGATGCGCAGCCGTATTCTCCTTCTGATGGGGTGCTTTGCCGTGTCTCTGGCGCTGGCATGGACCGCCGGGTGCGAGAAACAAGAGCCCGTCAAGGCCAAGCCGGCCAAGATGGAACGCTCACGCACACTCCAGCCGCAGATCGAGCCCGTCAAGGCCAGGGCCCCCGAGGCCCCTGCCCCGGCGGCGCCCGCACCGGGAGAACCGGCCGCGCCTGGCACTCCTGCGGCGCCTGGCACTCCTGCTGCGCCCGGCACTCCTGCTGCGCCTGGCACTCCTGCTGCGCCTGGAGCACCGGTCGCACCTGGAGCACCTGCCGCACCCGCCGCGCCTGCCGCGCCTGCCGCACCCGCCGCGCCTGCGGCCCCTGAAGGCGGCGCAGCACCAGCGGCTCCATCGCCGGCAGTTCCCGCGGTGCCCGCTGCCCCTGAAAGCGGCGCGGCCCCGGCAGCGCCTGCAGCCCCGGCAGCACCCGCAGCGCCTGAAGGCGGCGCAGCACCGGCCGCACCCGCGGCGCCCGCTCAGGCAGCGCCCGCAGCCCCTGAAGGCGGCGCGGCCCCGGCAGCCCCAGCGGCCCCCGCACCGTCTGCTCCTGACGCCGGTGCAGCACCGGCCGCGCCTGCTGTACCTGCGCCGGCCGCTCCGGCGGAAGCTAAGTAATCCGACGGCGACCCGCCTCTACGGCGGACGCAGCAAACTATTGAGATTGGCCT
>JAPLMO010000222.1 GCA_026386995.1 Planctomycetota bacterium
GTGGGCAGCGTCCTCAAGGGCCAACTGCTCGCCCAGCGCGAACGACCGCGCGATGGCCTCCTCGGCCAGGTCGCTGGCCGCCAGCGGCATGTCCTGGAGCGTTTCGGCCTGGGCCAGCAGAAGTTTGGCGTCGGCCAGGCCCTTGGCCACGGTGTCCGACGGGCCGCCGTAAATGTAGCCCCACTCGTCGCGCTTGCGCCAGAGGTCGGCGATCCGGCCGCGCGCCAGTTCCATCGTCAGCAGGTACGGCTCCTCGCGGTCCGGCACCAGAGCCGTCCGCAGCATCACGTGCGACCCGCCGCGCACCGGCCAGGGCAGGCTGAGCGCCGCAAGGCCCTGGCTGCGGCGTTCGCAGAAGAGGAGCCCCGTCTCGGCGGCGTACTGAAACCGCGCGCGGATCGGCTGCCCCTCCTGACTCACCAGGTACATCCCATCCAGATCGAGTTTCGGAGGCGCCTTGCCGTCCACAAGCACCTTGAACGTCAGCACGTCGGGCTCCCTGCTTTTTCGCACGGCGGCCACCCCGCGGCCGCGCACCTTGCTCCGTAAGACCCTGATTATAAGGCGGCCCGAAGGGGTCTCAACTGAAAACATGCGCTTAGGGGTATCCCCTACGTAATGACAGCACGCCGCGATTAGTCTTGACGGCCTCCGACCGCACGGGCTAAAAAGGGGCGCACAAGGGGAGAAAGTTTATGACCGCTGTTGTCACCGAAACGAATCTTGAGGGTCTGCCGGTCCGCCGCGGCAAGGTCCGCGACGTCTACGACCTCGGGGACCACCTGCTGATCGTAGCCACCGACCGCATCAGCGCCTACGACGTCATCATGCCGACGCCCATCCCCGACAAGGGGCGGCTGCTGACGGGCCTGAGCCTCTGGTGGTTCGAGTTCCTGGTGGATATCACGCCCAACCACCTCATTACGGCGGACGTGGCCAAGATGCCGCCCCCGGCCAAGGCCCACGCCGGCGTCCTGGCCGGCCGCTCGATGCTCTGCCGCAAGGCCAGGGTCTTCCCGGTCGAGTGCGTCGTGCGCGGCTACCTGGCGGGCTCAGGCTGGAAGGAGTACCAGGCCGGCGGGATGGTATGCGGCGTGAAGTTGCCGAAGGGCCTGAAGCAGTGCAGCCCGCTACCCGAGCCGATCTTCACGCCCGCTACGAAGGCCGAGACGGGCCACGACGAGAACATCTCGTTCGAGAAGTCGTGCGAGATCATCGGGCGCGAGGCCGCCACAACCCTGCGCGACCGCAGCATCGCGATCTACAAGAAGGCCGCCGAGTACGCCCGGACGCGCGGCATAATCATCGCCGACACGAAGTTCGAGTGGGGCGCCGTCGACGGCCGCATCATCCTGGTGGACGAGGTGCTGACGCCCGACTCGTCGCGCTTCTGGCCGGCCGACGGTTACGAGCCGGGCCACGACCAGCCCAGTTTCGACAAGCAGTTCCTGCGGAACTACCTCGACACGCTGAAAGACTGGCACAGGACGCCGCCGGGGCCGGTCCTGCCCGCCGACATCGTCGCCAATACGCGGGCGAAGTACGTCGAGGCGTACGAGCGGCTGACGGGCAAGAAGTTCGCGTAGTACTGAAAAACCATTTTGCGCGGTGGGTCTCCGTACCCACCGTGCCATACGCGACTACGCACCTTTGCGCGGCGGGTACGGAGACCCGCCGCGCAAAGTAGCGTTGTTAGGGGGCAAGATCCTCATGGCCCAACTGATCGTCCGTACCGCCGGAGAGTCGCACGGCCCGGCCATCATCGCCTTCGTGGAGGGCCTCCCGGCCGGTCTGCCCGTCGACCGCGCACGCATCGACGCCGATATGGTCCGCCGCCAGGGCGGCTACGGTCGCGGCGGGCGGCAGCGAATCGAGCAGGACCACGTGGAGATCCTCTCGGGCCTGCGGCACGGGCGCACCATTCCGGGTCCGGTGGTCCTGATGATCCGCAACCGCGACTCGCGTCTGGAGGAATCCGAGGAAGTCTCCCGGCCGCGCCCGGGCCACGCCGACCTGGCGGGGGCGCTGAAGTACCTTGAACCGGACATGCGGAACATTCTGGAGCGTGCCAGCGCCCGCGAGACCGCCGGCCGCGTGGCCGCAGGGGCGCTCGCCAAGGCGCTCCTGGCAGAGTTCGGCGCCGAGGTGCTTGCGTACGTCACCCGCATCGGCGCCGTGACGGCCGAATTGCCCGCGGACCTTGCGGAGCGCCGTCGGCGGCGCGATGCCAGCGAGTTCTACTCGCCCGACCCGAAGGCCGACGTCGCCATGATGGCCGCCATCGATGCCGCCAAGGACGCCGGCGACACGCTCGGCGGCGTCATCGAGTGTGTTGCAGCCGGCCTGCCCCCGGGTCTTGGGGGCCACGTCCAGTGGACCGAGAAACTCGACGGCCGGTTGGCGCGGGCCGTCATGAGCATCCAGGCCATCAAGGGCGTCGAGTTCGGCCTCGGCTTTGCCGCCGCCGCGAGGCCGGGCAGCCAGGTCCACGACCCCATCTTGTATGACCCGAAGGCCCGCGATGCCTCGACGCTGGGGTTCTTGCGCTCAACCAACAACGCGGGCGGCCTTGAAGGCGGCATGACCAACGGCCAGCCTCTGGTCCTCAGGGCCGCGATGAAACCGATCTCGACTTTGAAGAAGCCCCTGGCCTCGATCAACCTCAAGACCCGTCAGGCCGAGGACGCCGCCTACGAGCGGAGCGACGTCTGCGCCGTCACGGCCGCCAGCGTTATTGTCGAGGCGGTCGTGGCGACGGAACTCGCCGGCGCAATGATCGAAAAGTTCGGCGGCGACTCGCTCCGGCAGATGAAGGCCGCATTCGAGGCTTGGCATCGCGCTGCCCGGGACCTGTAGCAATCGTCCGTCAACTTTGATTATGTGGGTGCCACGGCTGCGCAGTTTGCAGCCGTGCGTCCCTGCCGACGACCACGGCTGCACAAGGCGCAGCCGTGGCACCCGCAGATTCAATCGTGACGGACTACTGGCAATCATCGCGCATAGTGCTGGACAACTTCGGCCTCAGGCCGCATACTTCTGGCATGCACTTGCGGAAAAAACACGTCCGGTGGACCCTGGCGGCCATCCTACTGGTCGCCGTTCTCGTGCCCCTGGCGGCACTGGCGATTTACGGTATCCAGATCAGCGGCGACGCTTTCGGACGCGACCTCGCGGCCCGGCTGGAGGCGCGCCTTCGCGCGGGCGCCCAGGTGACGGGCGCGCGGCCGACGGGGCCGTCCACGGCCGTCGCCGACGAGGTCACGCTTGTCTGGACGGCGGGCGGCGGGCGGCTGGTGCTCCGCCTCTCAGGTCTCAAGGCCGAGTCCAACGTGTACGGCTGGTACGTCCGGGCGGCGCGCGGGCGACTGACGCTCGAAGGCCCCTCCCCCATGGAAACGCTCGCGGCCCT
>JAPLMO010000259.1 GCA_026386995.1 Planctomycetota bacterium
CCGGTGCCATCACCTTCAGCCGGTCCCGCTCTTGCTGGCTCATCTCGATCCGGTCCTTGTTCATCCGCTTCCCTTAGCCCCCAAGAAGCGGACATTTCTACTGGGTCTGGACCGGACATTACTACTGGGTCACGACAGGCGGCAACCAAACATTGAACCACGCCGCGCAAAACGGTAATCTAGACAGCGGTTATCCGAACGAAAGGCCGCACATGAACGTCGAACGCATTCCAGTGAAGATATACCCCGACGACCGGGCCGCCGGCCGCGAGGTCGCCCGGCGCATCGCCAACGTCATCCGCCACGGCAGCGCCGAAGGCCGGGCCGCCGTCCTGGGCCTCGCCACGGGCCACACGCCGATCAACGTGTACCGGGAACTCGCGCGCCTGCGCCGCGACGAGGGCCTGGACTTCTCGCGCGTCATCACCTTCAACCTTGACGAGTACTGGCCCATCGAGCCGGCCGCCCTTCAGTCGTACCACGCCTGGATGCACGAGAATTTCTTCAAGCACGTCAACATCAAGCCCGAGAACGTGCACATGCCGTCCGGGACCGTCGCCGAGGCCGACCTCAAGGCCCACTGCCGCGCGTACGAGAAGATGATCGCGGAGGCTGGCGGCATCGACCTCCAGGTCCTCGGCATCGGCCGCGTCGGGCACATCGGCTTCAACGAGCCCGGCTCCGACCGCTCCAGCCGCACACGCCGCATACGCCTCGACAAGGTTACCCGCAAGGACGCCGCCGCCGACTTCTTCGGCGAAGAGCACGTGCCGGAAATGGCGCTGACGATGGGCGTCGGCACCATTCTTGAGGCCCGCGAAATCTGCCTCCTCGCCTTCGGCGAACACAAGGCCCACATCCTCCGCCGCGCCATCGAGGGAGACGTCTCCACCACCGTTGCGGCGTCGTTCCTCCAGGAGCACTCCAACACGACGTTCTTCCTGGACGAGGCCGCCGCCGCTGACCTGACGCGCCTGGCCGCCCCGTGGATCCTGGGGCCGTGCTCGTGGGACGACCTCCTAGCGCGGCAGGCGGTCATCTGGCTGGCCCGCAAACTCGGCAAGCCCATCCTGAAACTCACCGACGAGGACTACGGCGAAAACGCCCTTGGCGACCTCGCCGCCGACAAAGGCGGCGCGTACCACGCCAACCTCGAGGTCTTCCGGCGGCTCATGGGCACCATCACCGGTTGGCCCGGCGGCAAGCAGGGGGCCCGACGGGTGCTCGTCCTCAGCCCGCACCCCGACGACGACGTCATCTCCATGGGCGGCACGCTCAGCCGCTTCGCCGAGCAGGGACACGAGATCCACGCCGCCTACATGGTCAGCGGGTGCCTGAGCGTCTTCGACCACGACGTGGCGCGGTATGCCGACTTCGTGGCCGAGTTCAACCGCATCTTCGGCCTCACGCCCAAGCAGACATCGGCCATCGAGAAACACATCGACCAGTTCCTGCGCCAGAAGAAACCCGGCGACGTCGACACGCGAGAGGTCCAGGCCGTCAAGACCCTCATCCGCAGGGCCGAGGCCCTCGATGCCGCCCGATACACGGGCATCCCCGAGCCGCGCGTCCACTTCCTGGAAATGCCATTCTACGACACCGGCACGGTCGAGAAGCGGCCGCTCGACGCCAAAGACATCGCCTGCATCCGCAAAATCCTCGATGCGGTCAAGCCCGAGATCGTCTTTGCGGCCGGCGACCTTTCGGACCCGCACGGCACGCACCGGCTGTGCCTGGACGCCGCGCGGCAGGCGCTTGAGGCGTACGCGGCCGCGGGCGGTGCATCGCCCGCCCTGTGGCTCTACCGCGGCGCGTGGGAGGAATGGCCCGCCGACCGCATCGACATGGCCGTGCCCCTGTCGCCCGATGAACTCCGGCGCAAACGCTTCGCCATATTTCGCCACCAGAGCCAGAAAGACCGGGCGATGTTCCCCGGCCCGTACGACAGCCGCGAGTTCTGGCAGCGGGCCGAAGAACGCAATATGGCCACCGCCAACCTGTACGACTCGCTGGGCCTGCCGGAATACCACGCGATCGAGGCCTTCGCGAAGTGGCCCCTCGGCCGCTCGGCCCACGCCGCGGCGCAACTCGAAAAATCGTAGCGCCTACACCATCCAGGGCGAACGGTAGTCGCGGGTCAGCCACTTCGGGTCGCCCGTGCCGCCGGTGAAGGCGAACTTCGCCGGGTCCCACTGCATTTTCTTGCCGTGGTAGTAGGCCTGATTCATCAGGTGGCAGACGATCGCCGAATGGCCGCCCACCTGCTCGTTGCAGATGGGCTTGCCGCGGTCCTTGACGCGGGCGAGAAAATCGTCGGTCTGCGAGAGGCTGACGTAGAGTTTGACCTTGGCGTCCTTCAGGTAGCCCCGTTCCGCCTTCTGCACCTCGGCCGCGCAGGAGGTCTTGTCCCCGGGGCCCGTGAACTTGGCGATCATCTCGGCGCCACGGGAGAAGGTGAACCTGCCGCGATCGACCTGCACCTCCCCTTCGGCGCCGAAGAAGTGCACCTGGAACCCGTCCTTGTGCGTCAGGGTGACGCCGTTGGCATAGACCAGCACGGCGCCGCGCTTGGCCCCGGCTGCTGCCGGCGGGCGCACTTCCACGGGGCCGCTGCTATCCATGTCCAGGCCCCACTGCGCGATGTCCATGTGATGGGCGCCGAAATCCGTGACTGCTCCGCCGCCAAACTCGCGGTAGGAACGCCAGTTCGGGTAGTTCCTGTGAACGCCCCTGGGGCAGAGAACCGAGTTATAGGGGCGCTTCGGCGCCGGGCCAAGCCACAGGTTCCAGTCCAGGCCCGGCTCCATGCGTTCTTCCGGCAGGTCGCACGGAACGGCCGGGTCGCCGAAACTGCACTCCACGCGTTCTACCTTGCCGATGGCCCCGTTACGCACCAGTTCGCAGGCGACGCGGAATTCCTTCATCGAACGCTGCATCGAGCCGGTCTGAAGGACGCGCTTGTTGGCATCGACCGCCTTCATCACTTCAACGGCCTCGTGGATGTTATGGGTCAGCGGTTTCTCGCAATAGACATCCTTGCCGGCGCGCAGCGCGGCAAGGGTGACGATCGCGTGCCAGTGGTCGGGCGTGGCGATGCAGACCAGGTCGATATCCTTGCGTGCGAGCAACTCGCGGAAGTCGTTGTACTCCTTGCACCCCTGCGATCCCTTGTCCGGATTGTCCGCGTAGAAGGCGTCCACCTTCTTCTTGGCATCGGCTCGCCGCGTGGTGTCCACGTCGCAGACCGCGAGGACCTGCAAATCGCGGTGCAGGAAGTTCCTCAGCAAGAGCCCGCCCTGCTTGCCGATGCCGATGAACCCCATGCCCGCGCGGTCGTTCGGTTTGGTTTGCGCCCCCCAGACGGTTGAGGAGAGAATGAACGGTGCTCCGGCAATGGCCGAAGCAGCGCCCTTGATGAAAGTCCTGCGGCTCGTCGTCATGTTCCGCCTTTCTGTTGGGGGTAAGATGCCGTTGCTTAAACCGGGGAAGGCCGGCCAGGTTTCCGATGAAAACCCCGGGTAGCAGTCCCCAGGGGTTCCATAAATAACACGAGGGCCGATCCTCTGGGGACCGGCCCTCGATTATGCACGTTTTTCTTCAGGCGTCTTACGCCCTGCGGCTGCGGCGGCGGGCCAAAATGCCCAGGCCGCCCAGAACCACAAACGCCAGCGTGGCCGGTTCGGGGACGCCTAATGCCTCATTGAAATTATCGGCGACCCGAATCTCATCCGCGAACCACTTGCCGCCCGCAATCGAGAGCATGTTGTAGGTGCCCTTCTCCGAGGGTGTCGCCGTATCCAAGGTCACTTTACCTGAATCGAAAGCGGATGCGTCCAAGGTATCGTTATCGTGGAACACGTAAACGGAAACGA
>JAPLMO010000016.1 GCA_026386995.1 Planctomycetota bacterium
TCTCACCCTCAAGGTGGACGGCCGGCTCGCTGCCGAAGTCGTGGACAACGACCCCAAACAGCAGGACTTCTCCGGCATTCTCGGGCTGCAGCTCCACAGCGGGCCGCCGACCACGGCACAGTTCAAGGACATCCGCATGAAGATTCTGAAACCGGCGGCCGCGGCGCCCAAGACGCCCGCGGCCGTGAAGCCGTCCGCAAGCGAACCGGCCGGCGCGGCGGACCTCCGCGACAAGACGTTGGTCGCCTGGGTCGCGCCGGCCAACCTGACTCAGCGCGGCGGTAGCGTGCTGACGATCGACGATCAGGACAGTCATTTTGACGGGATCGTCTTCGGAGAACTCGCGCCGGCCAAATGGATGGCGGGCAGCGATTTCTTCAGGCGAACGCAAAAAGACCAGGCGAAGTGTCCCACCGAAACCGCCGATCCGAATACGCTGGTGCAGGTCGCCATCGTTTACAGAGGCAATCAAGTCACAGTTTACCGCAACGGAAAGGAGTATGCGCGTCACGAGATCGCACAGCCGCAGGCGTTCAGCCCGGATAGCGCGGTGGTGATCGGGTTGCGGCATATCGGGGCGGGCGATCGGGCGTACTTCGCGGGAGCCATCGACGACGCGCGCATTTACAGCGTTGCGCTGAGCGCCGAGCAGATCGCCGCGTTGAAGCCCAACGAGCCCTCGGACCCCAAGCCCTGGGCGTGGTGGTCGTTCGACGACAAGGAGGCCCTGGATCGCACCGGGCGATTCCCGGTCACGCAGTTCGACGGCGGCGCCACGGTGGAAGGCGGTAGGCTCGTGCTCGACGGCAAGACCGGGACGATGCTCTGCAAGACCGGGAACGACGCTCCTCTGGCATACGAGACACCGGCCCGTCCGGAGAATCCGCCGGCGAACTGGCTGACCTACCATCTGACCCACCCCGGTCCCGGCAATGCCATGCCGGGCGATCCGAATTGCGCCTTCTACTGGAAAGGCCGGTATCATCTTCACTACATCTACAACCACAAGGGCTTTTCATTTGCCCATGTCTCCAGTACGGACCTGGTGCACTGGACGTGGCATCCGACTACGCTCACCCGGAAAACGACCGGCCATGGCATGTTCAGCGGCACCGGCTTCATCACCAAGGAAGGCAAGCCGGCGATCATCTACCACGGCGAGGGGTCGGGACGGAACTGGCTGGCCTATGCCCTGGACGACACCCTGGATGCCTGGAGCAGGTCCGAGGCGGTCATCGCCAAAACCGAAGACGGACAGCCGTCCAAGGCGCGCCAATGGGATCCGGATTGCTGGCTGAACGGTGACACGTACTATGCGATCACCGGGGGCGGTAACCCGAGCCTGATGAAGTCTTCAGACCTCAAGGACTGGAGATTCCTGGGGCCGCTTCTGCACGATGCGTATCCGGCGAATCTGGGCGTGCCCAAGGGGGAGGATATCTCCTGCGCCAATATGTTCAAGATCGGCAAGAAATGGATGCTGCTCTGCATCAGCCACCAATTGGGATGCCGTTACTATCTCGGTGACTTCAAGGACGAAAAGTACCTTCCCGAGTTCCACGCGCTGATGAGCTGGAACGGCAATAATTTCTTTGCGCCCGAATCCATGCTGACCCAGGACGGACGCCGCGTGATGTGGGCCTGGCTGATTAATCTGCCCATTGCCCCAAGCGGTGTTCAGTCCCTGCCTCGCGAGCTGGAACTCCCTGCGGATGGAGTCTTGCGGATAAGGCCCCTGCGGGAACTCGAATCGCTTCGCTGCAACGGGAAACGAGAAGAAGGCATCACGGTAAAGAGCGATAGTGTACACAGGCTCAAGAAGATCGGCGGTGACGCTCTTGAACTGGAAGTGGCATTCAAATCGCCCACGGCGAAAGAGTTCGGCGTGGATGTCCTGTGCGACAAAGACGGCACAAACGGCATGAGGATTGCCGTCATGGCCGAAACCAAGAAGTTGTTGGTTGGAACCGTCGCTACGCCTTTTGAACTCAAGGAAGGCGAAGACCTCATCCTGCGGGTATTTATTGATAAGAATCTCGTCGAAGTGTTCGCCAACGACCGCCAGGCTGCCGTCGCTGCCATCAAAGTTGCTCCGGAGAATCCCGGCGTCAGCATTTTCAGCAAGGGCGGCGATGTCGTGGTGAAGGAAGTCAAGGGATGGAAGATGAAATCCATCTATGCTGGCCCGTAACTATCAGCCGGCGTAACGACGTGTGGAGACGAGGCTTGGAGAGAGATTTGCGGCGTTGATGGACGAGTCGAGATGCTTGACAGGGCAAGGGGAAGTCATGAGGGCAGGAAGAATAGGTCAGTACATCATCGTCAGTGTGGCGATAGGTTTGTCGGTGTTGGGGCAGGCGTGGGGAGCGACGTCGGACGAGAAACGGCTGCTGGCTGAGGCCGAGCGGATCGTCTCGCAATACAAGACGGTCATGGAAAGGCCTCCGACTAGAGTCCCTTCCCGGGATCTTGTAGATGGCCCGCTCCTGGGTAACGGCGACCTGGGTGCCGTGATCAGCGGCAACCCGGAAGCCCAGCGGTTCTGGATCGGCAAGAACAATTTCTGGCGGCTGAAGGACGGTTATCGGCAGGGCGGCCCGCGTCTTTTCGGCGGCCTGGAAATCAACATTCCGGCGCTGACCGGCGGTACGTATCTGATCGAGCAGCAGATTTACCCGGCTATCACGACATCCCGATTCACCAAGGACGAAAGCACGGTTACGATGCGATCCTGGGTGGCGGCGACGGAGGACTTCCTGTTCGTCGAACTTGCCGTCAAGGGCAAGCCGGTCGAGGTAGATACCAGGTTGTGGGCGGCGCGGGGGCGCGGCTCCCATGAGGAACTCGGCCGCAAAGACGGAATCCTTTGGGCCACGAAGGCGTTTACCAACGATGTGGTCATTCCCACTGCGGCAGCCTGCGCCATGACGGTTATCGGCGGCAAAGTGGTGAATCCTGAATTGGAGCCTGTGGGTCCCGCCCCAATTGTGGTTGAGCAGAAGGGCGCCAAATCGAAGCCGTTGACCCTGTCCGTTTCGCAGCCGGGGCTGAAGTTCACGCTTCAGCCGGGGCAGAAGATGACGGTCGCGGTGGCCATGAAGAGTTCATTCGATACCAAGGATCCGCTCTCCGCCGCACAGGAACTGGCCCTGGGATTGAATGCGGAGAAGGCTGGCAAACTGCTGGAGCAGCACAGCCAGTGGTGGCGGGAGTTCTGGGCACACTCCCTGGTCGAGATCGGCGACCCGTTCCTGGAAAAGACTTACTACCTGTCTAACTACGAGCTGGGCAGTTCCCTCCGGGATCCAGAATTCCCCACTGGACTTTTTGGGCTTTGCATCACGGATGACGATCCACGCTGGGCAGGCGACTACCATGTAAGAATCCACGCCCTCTGGGCGTGGATTCTTACTTACACACCAAGCCACCAGTTCACACACTACGTGGTATCAGTCGCCTGTGCAACTGTTTTCTGTTTCCCTCAGTGCGGGCCACTCCGCTTTCATCCTATAAAATTGATCGCCATTTGACCGCTTCGCTGCCGGTGTCCTACGCCATCCGGCGATCCTTGTCCTCTACTTCACCGCATTCTTGAACCATCGTCCGGGAATGGCCCTCACTGAAATCAAGGGGGGGCGATCTTTCCTGCCACCTTCCTGCCCGGCCCAACTTCACAGGGAAAACGTCACAAGGAACGTCATTGACAGAGTGCGCCAAAGGGGTAGGATTAACACGTGAGACCACGGCTGTGCCGGCAAGTCAACGCCCGGGAGGTGGGCTCGCCCGCAGAACTCGTGCCAAGGAGGCGGAAGCGATTGTCCCGCTCTGCAAACTCTTTAGCGATCGCCGCCGAGGAATCCGCGGAAGCATCGTCCATCAGGAGACACTAACAGTTAAAGTATGTTTGCGCAAGCAGGACTATGTGTACATCCCGCAGGTACTTCTCGCAATTCCACACGAGTGTTAGCACTGACACGAGGCCCTCTTCCATCAGCATCTCCCCTGAACGTTACTCGGTACCACGTTGTTTCGATGTCTCTGCAAGCAGCTAACGCACTGCGGGGATGCTCTAGGCATGGGGGTCTCCTTTCTTCCCTCGTCACAACCCCTGGTCGGATGGCCTCTCTCGTCACGCGGAACCGGAGTCGCATTGCACCTGACAGAAGTCATTCACGTAATAGCGGAATACAGCACGCTGTGTGTGCAGAACACAAAGTGGTGCGTCGGGAACTGCATGATCTCCTGGGCCTCTTTGCGGATCGGACGAGTTGCCACGCATTCCTGGCGAACCAGTTCCGGGTGCTCCTGTCGGCGGCCGCGTACGTGCTGATGGAGACGTTGCGGCGGGAGGGGCTGGCGGGAACGGAACTGGCCTCGGCGCAGGTCGGGACGATCCGCTTGAAACTACTGAAGATCGGCGGCCGGATCGTGCGGTCGGTGCGGCGGGTGGTGCTGCACCTGGCCAGCCCGTTCCCGCTGCAGGAGTTGTTCCGGGCGGTTCTGGCCCGCCTGACGGAGAGGAGGTGCCAGCCGACAACCGGTCCTTGAGGCCGGCACAACCCGCGCCGCCCGTGGGGGTAAGGGGGCGCTGCGCGCCGCGCCCGGAAATCCGGCCTTCGTCACCGCCCGTTCCGCTTCCTCCCGCCCGCGCCGGGCTGTTGCGTACCACTCATGAAATATGCGGGCTAACCCCGCGACAAGGTGAGCGCGGGCTGAACATTCTGCGGAGAACCGACCTCATCTTGCCCGGCAATGCCGACGAGTTTGACTTCCGCCTCCTGTACGATGCCGATGTCCAACTCCGCACGGCCGTGCTCCTGCTGCTGCTTCAGAACTGCCAACGTCAGGGCAAAACGCGAGCCAACCAGCCACAGACCCCGCCCAGTGGCGACACCCTGCCCAGTGGCGATGTCGTGACCCAGTAGTAATGTCCGGTCCAGACCCAGTAGAAATGTCCGCTTCTTGGGGGCTAAGGGAAGCGGATGAACAAGGACCGGATCGAGATGAGCCAGCAAGAGCGGGACCGGCTGAAGGTGATGGCACCGGTAA
>JAPLMO010000189.1 GCA_026386995.1 Planctomycetota bacterium
GGCATCTTCTATTATTCGGAGTTCCGCGAGTTGCCCGAAGAAGAAGACCTCACGTCGCGTCTGATCCAGGCCGGCCTGAACCGGATGCGGCCGATCGCCATGACCACGGTCGCCGCCATCCTGGCCCTGATGCCGCTGGCGGTGGGCTGGGGGCAGGGATCCGCCATGCAGCAACCGCTGGCCATCGCGATCATCGCCGGCCTGACGGTCCAGTTGCCGTTGGCCCTGATCGTGCTGCCCGCGCTGCTGGCCATCTTGCTGCCGAAACGGTCCAGCGCAGGGGTGCTGCCATGATTTTTCCGGCCCTTCAGCGGCGCCTCCGGACGCGATTTGGCGGACTTTACGTTTTCGGGGCCGTGCTCATGGCCGCATCGCTGGCCTTGCGCGCGGCGCTGGCCGTCCGCGAGGCAGGTAACGCCGACCTCAGTTTCGGCGTCCTGCTCCAGGTGTTTGCCGTCGGCGCGCTCTTCGACCTGGCGGCCTATTTCTACATCGCCCTGCCGGCCGTCCTGTTCCTCCTGGTTGTGCCCGACCGGCTCTTCCGGTGGCGGCCGCACCGGTACGCGGCGTACGTCGTGTACTTCATCGCGCTCTACGTCATGCTCTTTGACGCCGCCGCGGAGTGGATCTTCTGGGGTGAGTTCGGGGCACGCTTCAACTTCCTGGCCGTCGACTACCTTATCTACACGCGGGAACTCATCGGGAACATCCGCGAATCGTTCCCGCTGCCGGCCCTGCTCGGCGGCTTCGCGGCCGGGGCCACGGTGCTGTTTCTGCTGACGTACCGCTGGTTTCGCCTGGCGTTTGAGGCAACGAGCACCTTCCGCACCCGCCTGGCGCCGGCGCTGGTGCACCTGGCGGCCCTGGCGGCGGCGCTGGGCCTCGGCCTCAACGCGGCCGACATCAGCCCGAACCACTTCACCAACGAACTGGCCAAGAACGGCCTCTACGGTTTCGGCGCGGCCCTGAGGGACAACACCATCCATTACGACCAGTTCTACGCCACCGAGGACGATGCGTCGGCCTTCCGCCGCGTACGCGAGTGGCTGAAGACCGACAACGCCCGCTTCGTCGAAGAACCGACCCACGGCATCACGCGCGAGATCGCCGCGCCGGGGCCGGAGAAACGCTGGAACGTCGTCATCGTCATGGTCGAGAGCCTGAGCGGCGAGTTTTTTTCGGCCTTCGGAAACACCGCTCATATCACCCCCAACCTCGACGCCCTGGCCAGGGGGAGCCTCTTCTTCACCAACCTGTACGCTACCGGCACCCGGACCGACCGGGGCATCGAGGCGGTGATCCTCTCGCTGCCGCCAACGCCGGGCCGCTCGCTCGTCAAGCGGCAGAACAACGGCGGCCTCTTTTCCATCGGCCCGATCTTCCGCAGCCGCGGCTACGACACGAGGTTCATTTATTCCGGCTACGCCGTGTTCGACAACATGGACACCTTCTTCGCCGGCAACGGCTTCGAGGTGATCGACCGGCTCGCCTTCGACAAGAAGGCGATCACGTTCGCCACCATCTGGGGCGTTTGCGACGAGGACCTGTACCGGCGGACCCTGGCGGAGTGCGACGAGTCGTTCGCCGCCGGCAAACCGTTCTGTTCGCTGGTCCTGACGACCTCCAACCACCGGCCGTTTACGTACCCGCAGAAGATCGATATCCCCTCGGGGACGGGGCGGCCGGGGGCCGTCAAGTACACGGACTACGCCATCGGCGAGTTCCTGCGTCAGGCGCGCGGCCGGCCCTGGTTCGACAACACCGTCTTCGTGATCGTGGCCGACCACTGCGCCTCCAGCGCCGGCAAGACCGCCGTACCGGTCGCCAAGTACCATATCCCCCTGCTCATCTACGCGCCGAAACTCGTCCCCCCGCGCGCGGTCGACAAACTGGCCAGCCAGATCGACTTGGCCCCGACGCTCCTGGGCCTCATGGATTTCACGTACACCAGCAAGTTCTTCGGAATGGACCTCCTGCGCCCCGGCCCCGAGCGAGCCTTGCTCGGCAACTACGAGAAGGTGGGCCTGCTGACGCGCGGCCAACTTGCGCTCCTCCTGCCCCGCAAAGAAGTGCAGGTCTACCGGGTGGACCCCGACGGGCAGCAAACCCTGGAACCGACCGGCAGCGACCTTATGCACGACGCCGTGGGCTACTACCAGTCGGCATCGTACCTCCTCCAGCACAACCTGTATCGCGCCCCATAGCCTTCGCGGCGCTCCATCATGCCTACGCTCCTGTCACCCTCTGACTCTGATGTACTCGCGGGTCGGAACGCGCGGCCAGCGCTTGGCCACGACCGACTGCGAAAAGGTCCTCGACCATGCCCTGGCCAACCTTCAGATGTCGATCCAGGAGAGCGGCGCGGTCATCACGCACGATCCCCTGCCGACCGTGACGGGCGACGAGGCGCAACTCGTCCAACTCCTCCAGAACCTCGTCGGGAACGCCCTCAAGTTCCGCGGCCAGCGGAAGCCCGAGATTCACGTCGGCGCCAGGCCCCACGACGGCCGCCGGCTCTTCTGGGTCAAGGACAACGGCATCGGCATCGAGCCGCAATACCGGGAACGCATCTTCATCATCTTCCAGCGGTTGCACGGCCGGGAGAAGTACGCGGGGACCGGCATCGGCCTGGCCCTCTGCAAGCGGATTGTGGAGCGGCACGGCGGCCGGATTTGGGTTGAATCGGAAGCGGGCCAAGGGGCAACTTTTTATTTCACCCTTTGAGCGGAAAGGATTACCTATGATGAACAGGTGGTCGGAGACGAACCCCGTGGAGATTCTCCTGATCGAAGACAGCCCCGGCGACGTGCGGCTGACTATGGAAGCATTGAAAGAAGCGAAGGTGCTGAATAATCTCAGTGTGGCCGGAGACGGCACCGAGGCCATGGCGTTCCTGAAGCGCGAGGGCGCCCACGCCAAGGCGCCCCGGCCCGACATGATCTTCCTTGACCTGAACCTGCCGAAGAAAGACGGCCGCGAGGTCCTGGCCGAAATAAAGGCCGACCCGAACCTCCGGCGCATACCCGTCGTCGTGCTAACCACGTCGCGCAACGAAGAAGATATTTTTCGCGCCTACGACCTGCACGCCAACTGCTACATCACCAAGCCGGTCGATTTCAAGCAGTTCCTGGGGGTCGTCCAGTCCATAGAGGACTTCTGGCTGACGGTCGTCAAACTGCCGGCCAATGGGAGCCACTGAGATGGCTAATGCCACGCTGCGTCTGCTGCTGGTTGAAGACAACCCGGCGGATGCACGCCTCCTGTCGGAGTACCTGTGCGCCCCCCACGGGGACCTGTTTCAGTGCACCCACGTGGAGGTGCTCACAGAGGCGCTTCGCTACCTGAAGGCCGACCGTTTCGACCTCATTCTCCTGGACCTTTCGCTTCCGGACAGCCAGGGCCTTGACACCGTGCGGGCGGTCGCCCGGCAGGCGCGCGGCACGCCCATCGTCGTCCTGACGGGCCTGGATGATGAGACGCTCGGCATCGCGTCCGTGCGAAACGGGGCACAAGACTATCTCGTTAAAGGCAAGGCCGACCCGCAGATGCTCGTCCGCGCCATCCGTTACGCCGTCGAGCGCCACCTCATCGAGGAAGAACTTGTCCGGTACCGCGATCACCTGGAGGAACTCGTCGCCCAGAGGACCACGGCCCTGTCCGCCACGAACGAGGCGCTGGAGCGACAGATCGCCGAGCGGATTCGCGTCGAGGCCGCCCTGGAGGCCGCCCATCGCCGCCTCGCCACCGACCGCGAGCGCCAACGCCGCCTGCTGGCCACCGAACTCCATGACTCCGTCGGCCAGGAACTGGTGGGCCTGAAACTCACCCTCGAACACCTTCTGGCCACCGTCAAGAACATCCTTCCGGCGCCAGGCGTCAAAATCCTGGCCGACGCCGCCGACAAGTGCGTGCAACTCATCCGCGAGGTGCGGGGCGTGTGCCACGGCCTGTATCCCCCGATGCTGGAATCTTTCGGCATCGTCACCACCCTGAAGCAATTGGCCGAGGGGTCGCCGGCGCCGGCCTTGATCAGTTTCCGCTGCGACGAGGAACTGGAGGCGGTCCGCTACCCGAGCGAGGTGGAGATCGCCCTGTATCGCATCGCCCAGGAAGCGGTCCACAACGCGCTGCGCCACAGCCAGGCCAAACACATCGGCATCGCCTTCGAAAACAACGGCGGGGACCTCGTCCTCACCATAACCGATGACGGCGTGGGGTTTAATCCCGCGCAGTCGGCCGGCAAGGGCCTCGGATTCATTTCGATGAAAGAGCGGGTCCGCACCGCCGGAGGGCGATTCGAGATCGTCTCGAACGCGGGCGAGACGCGAATCGAGGTCCGCATCCCTCTCGATCACCATGCGCCGGCCGCCCGGCCGGAGTCCTGAGTGCCTCACATACGAGGGTGGCATGGTCACGCTGTTGCGTGACCATGTGCCTCGAGCGGCGCCTGACCCGTCACTGCGACATGGTCACGCAACAGCGTGACCATGCCACCCCCTAGGCTGACGCCATACACATCCCCTCCATTTTTCACTTGATTTGCCCGTCCCGCCGAGTAGAACCAGTCGTACTGTTGCGGAGAGTTGCGTAGCGGCTGAGGCAGGCCCCGTCGCCGTGGCGGCCTGTCAGCCTGTGAATCAGGGACCTCATCTCAAGAAAGGGTATGACACATGGCTAACGGGACCTTACCTGGCTACCTGGCGTCAGCAAAGGCGAACCCGCCCACAAATCGGGTGGCGTGGTATAAGAACACGGCCCAGATCTATGCGGGGATCATGCTCTGGTTCGTGTTCTGGAATCAGATCCCCTTGGGGGCCGGCGCGGATGGATACAGCAAGTTCGCCGGTGGCACGCTGGCCCAGGGGCTCGGCGCCGCGTTTCTCGGCCTGATCGCGGCGGCATTAGTGTGCCACTTCCTCTTTTACCTCGCGCCGGGCATGCTGGGCTTGAAGACCGGATTGCCTCTTTACATCGTGGGCACCTCCACATACGGCGCGCAAGGCGGGTTCCTGATGCCGGGTTTCCTGATGGGCGTTCTTCAGTTCGGCTGGGTCGCGGTGAACGCCTTCTTCGCGGGCATTCTGCTGTGCGCGCCGTTCGGCTACGGGTTCCCGTCGGTGCCGCATGCCGTTGTGGCCGCGGCTTGGGTCGTCCTCGGCGTATTCATGGGCATCAAGGGGATCAAGTACGTCGCCAGCGTGGCGACCTACCTGCCGCTCATCCCGCTGGCAATTCTGATTATTCTGCTCGTGAAGACCATCGGCGGCGTCGGGAGTTTCGATAGCCAGGCACTGGTCAAGACATGCGAGCAGTCCGCGCCGGCATCGATCGGGGTCCAGCCGGCGCTGACAGCATTCGGCGTGGTGGCGTTGCTCGGAACTTATATCGTCGGCTTCTTCGCGACGGCCGGGGCGGCTGGCACTGACTTTGGAATGAACAACCGGAACGCCAAGGACGTGCATCTCGGCGGGTTGGTCGGCATCGCCCTGTCCACGGTGTTCGCCGGCGGCATAGCGCTTCTCATCGTTGCTGGCGCGTATGGCGGAGGAATGGTTTCCAGCGGCGCCGTCATGGAGCCCACCCGCCTGATGGGTGCCATCGTTGGCGACAAGGCCGCGGCCGTGTTCATGTACCTGCTGGCCATTGCGGCGTTCCCGCCGATCTGCTTCTCCTCGTTCATCGCTGCCAACAGTTTCAAGACCACGCTGCCCAAGGTGCGCCCGCTAATCTCGTGCGGCATCGGCGCAATCGTCGCCATCGTCCTGGCGGTCACTGGCTTGGCCGGGGACGCAATCGCGGTATTCGGCGTCATCGGCGCCTCTTTCGGCCCGGTGTGCGGCGCAATGATGGCCGACTATCTGCTTTCGGGCGGCAAGTGGGCTGGGCCGAGGGCAGGCTTCAACCCCGCGGGCTGGATCTCGTGGATCATCGGCTTCGCCGTCGGCGCGGTCGAGTTCATTGCAAAGATCCCTGGCCTGGAACAGTTGGCGGGCAAGGTTCCCTGCCCGCCCGTGGCGGCCTTCGTCGTCGGCTTCATCCTGTACGTGCTTTTGGCGAAGGCCGGCCTCCAGAGCAAGAGCCTGCCGATGCCGGCGGCTGCCGCGCAGCAGGCATGACCCGCGGCGCTAAAGCCTGGCGGCCGGTTGAACTTCATGGACGCCGAACCGCCGCACCATGAACAAGCATCTGCCTGACGCCTTGGCAATCGAGGCCGTGGCCCGCCGCAGGTGGGCCACGGCCTGTTTCTCGGCGTAACCACGGCCCGTCGCGACGGTTCCGTAACGCAACAAGGGTTGAACATTGTGGTTTTCTCGGTTTAGCCGCCCTGTTTGCGTGGGCGTGTTGGGGGTAAAGAGACATGCGCAACCAGAAGGTGACCCGTCGTAATCTGCTCAAGGGCGTTGCCGGGGCTGCCCTGGCGGCGCCGCTGATCGTGTCGGCCTCGGCCCTCGGGGCGGGAGGCCGGCCGGCCGCCTCCAACCGCATCGGCATCGCCCACATCGGCGTCGGCGGGCGAGGCGGCGGCCTGATGAGCGGCTTTCTGGGCGACGGCGACGTCCAGGTCCTGGCCGTCTGCGATGTCGATGACAACCGCCGCACAGCAGCCAAGAAACGCGTCGACGGCGCCTACAGCCAGCAGGCTCCCGGCACGTACGCCGGTTGCAAGGACTACAAGGAATTTCGCGAAATCCTCGACCGGCCCGACGTCGACGGCGTCGTCAT
>JAPLMO010000445.1 GCA_026386995.1 Planctomycetota bacterium
GGCGCCAAGCAGGGCGGGCTGGCGCGCGAGGTCTCGGAGCAGGCGGCTGCCTTGGAGTGGCTGGCCCAGGAAATCGAGGGATTCGAATCGGCTACGGCCGGCCGACTCACGGCGGCTTCGGGCGAGATGCGGGAGGGCGCGGCCGGCCTCGTCGCAAGCCGGTGGCCCGACGGTCTCGAGCACGGTCTCAAGGCGCTGGCGCTCCTGGAAGACGCGCGGAACCGGTTCCAGAATGAGAGCGCCACGATGTGCCAGGCTGGGCAGCGTCGCCAGTCGCTCCAGGCCCAACTCCTTCTATGCGAAATCCTGACGGGGCAGAAGCAGGTTAACCGTGATACGATCGACGTGGATGAGAACCGCAGGAAAGACCTTGATGCCTTCACCCGGCGAGCCATGGCCCTGGCCGCGCGGCAGAGCGGGTTGCGCACAAAGGCCAGGCGACTCGAAGAAATGATCGGGCCGTCCCACCCGGCTGCGGCCGTCGTCGGCAAAGCCGGAGAGAAAATGAACGCCAGCCGCATGGCGTTGGCCGACAACGACACCGGCAAGGACACACGCGTCGTCCAGCGCCAGGCGGTGGCGCTGCTGGAGCAACTGATGAAGGAGCAGCAGGGAGCCTCGTCCGGCATGGGTCTTGCCGGCATGCGGATGAGTGCAATGATGCAAATGATGATGCAGCCGGGGATGATGCCGGGCGGTTACGCGGGAGGCTCTAACGCGCCCATCCTGCCCGCGCGTATCGACAAGACCGGCGATGAGGCCTGGCGGAAGATCGGGTCGCGGTTCGAAGGGAACATGGCCGAGGGCGCCGAGGAGTCGTACCCGGCGATGTTCCGCGATCTTCTGAACGCGTACTTCGATCGACTCAGGCGGGAGCCCGCGAAATGAGAACCATCGGATGGAGCCTCGGGGGAATGCCGGCGGCGTTGGTGGCGCTGACGATCGCGGCAGGGGCCTGGGCTGCGCCGCCGGATACCGCGCGGCCGGACACCCGCGTCACGCCGGAACTGGAAACGGCCGTCCAGCGCGGCCTGGAGTACCTGGCCCGGACGCAGAAACCCGACGGGACGTGGCCGGATCAGTACGGTCAGGTTAGCGGCGTCGTCGGCCTGGCCATGATGACGTTCCTTGCGCACGGAGAGGTGCCGGACGACAGCAAGTACGGCCGCGTCATCCGCCGCGCGGTGAACTACATGGTCACTACGCAATCCGAGAACGGCCTGCTGGCGGGGCATTCGGAGTCGAGCCCCATGTACAGCCACGGCTTTGCGACGCTGGCCTTGGCGGAGGTGTACGGGGTCATCGACGACCGAAGAGTCGGCCCGGCCCTGAAAAAGGCCGTCGGGTTGATCGTCCGGTCGCAGAACCAGTTGGGTGGCTGGCGTTACAGCGTGGACGCGACCGACGCCGACACGACCGTGTCCGGAGCACAGATGCTCGCGTTGCGAGCGGCCGCCAACGCCGGCATGGAGGTGCCGGTCGAAACGATTCGGCGGGGGGTTCGATATTACATGAACTGTTTCTGCCCGGGCGGCGGCTTCGGCTATACGAGCGCCGGTGGTCCCAGCGCCGCGCGGGCCGGCATCGGCCTCCTGGTCCTCAGCCTGTCGGGCCAATATCGTTCGCCCGAGGCCAAGGCCACGGCTGAGTACCTGTTTGCCGGCGGATACCAAGACAACTCTTATTATTTCTATGCATCTTATTATTGTTCGCAGGCAATGTTCCAGGCAGGCGGCAAGTATTGGCAACTCTGGAATGAGACCATGACGCCTTCGATCATCGCCATGCAGCAACCCGACGGCTCGTGGTCCGGGGCTTACGACAGCGGCGGGCCGACCGGCGGCACGGCCATGGCGCTTCTGGCCATCGAGGTGAACTACAACCTGTTGCCCATTTACCAGCGGTGACGTCGCGCCGCGAGGCCCGCTCTGGCGCCGTGGCTCCGTACGTGTTTAGCGTGCCAAGCACAACTTGTCATTCTGAGCGAGCGAGAGCGAGCGAAGAATCTCGGCCGTCCGAACGGCGAGTTTCTTCGGCCCCGTAAACGGGGCCTCAGAATGACAGCGCTAAACACATACCAAGCGACCACCCTACATGCCCTTCCATCCGGCTTCAACCGTCCCGGTCTCGGACTTCTGATTGCGATGTACGCCAAGCGTCACCTTCTGCCCCGGCTTGGCGGCGCCGTACTCGCGCAGGAGCGTTTTGAGGTCGTTGGCCGCCCTGCCGCCACACTGGAGGACCACGTCGCCGGTCCGGAGGCCCGCCTTGGCGGCCGGGCTGTCGGCCGGGGCGTCGACGATGAGCACGCCCACTTCGCCCGGCAGGCCCGACGCCGACATCTCGCCCATGCCGACGATGTTCTTCACCTTCGCCCCCAGCCACACCTGCGTGCGGCCGTCACGAGAGGATTTCTCCGTGGCGGAATTTCCGCCGGGCACAGGCAGCACGGGCATACGGGCGATCTTCTTCAGGTCCGGCTTCTGCACGCCGAACTGGTCCATCGCGAAGTTCTTGAAGCCCAACTTCAGGGCCGGCGACCCGTCGGCCACACAGTAATCGCCGGCGGCCGGGTCGATAAACATCGCGTCGGCCTCGATGGAGTGCGCATCCAGGCCACTCTGCTTCCGGAGGCCCTCGGCCGGCGTCGGCTCCTTCTGGCCG
>JAPLMO010000399.1 GCA_026386995.1 Planctomycetota bacterium
GCCCGGACCTCCGAAACTCCACAGCCTCTCACGGCACGAAACAGCTCGAATTGCCGCTATCAGACATCAGTTCTCATCAGCACTTGGTTAACGGCGTTGGGTGGCCCCCGGGCTACTATTGTGATGATGCTCGCAACCCAGAACGGCGCGACGAACGTCCGGTTCGTCCTGCTGACGGCCTGTATCTTTGCGGCCATCGCGGGCGGCTACGTGCTGCGCAGGCTGGGCGTGCTGAAGCCGGAGTGGGCCGGCCGCACCATGAGCGGTGCTATCATCATCTGCGACGCGCCGATCGCGTGCCTGGCGATCTGGTTCCTCCAGGTCCACCGGGACGTCTGGATGGTGCCCGTAGCGGGGGCGATCGCCGGCGTCGCCTCGTGCCTCGTGGGCCTGGCCATCGCGCGGTGGTGCCGGATGCCACCCGCCGATGCCGCCGTCTTCGGACTCCAAGGCGGCATGGGGAACGCCGGCTACACGCTCGGCGGGGTGCTGGCGTTTGTCCTCTGGGGCATCCAGGGGCTGGCGCTGGAGCAGATGTTCTGCATGATGTGGCCGTTCTTCGCGTTCCTCTTCTGCTTCCCCATCGGGCGATACTACGCCGAGCGAGCCTCCAGCGCCCACGAAGGCGGCGGCCTTGCCGCCTATGCCCTGAAGACCCTGGGGCGAAGCCTGGCGGACCTGCGGAGCCTGCCGCTCTACACGGCTACGCTGGGCCTCGCGCTGAACCTCGCGGGGGCCCCGCCGCCCACGGCGGCAAGCGAGTGGCATGTCATCGACGTCCTCATGCTTCTGGGCATCTTCCTCCAGTTCGGCAGTGTGGGCATGACCGTGCGGGCCAGCCGCATGGTGCTCTACTGGAAGAAGGCCCTCGGGTCGGCGGCAATCAAGTTCCTCGTCAGCCCCCTGGTGATGCTCGCCGTAACGCTGGCGATTGGCATGGCTGGCGCGGCGGACCCCAGACCGTTCTACATCTGCCTCCTGCTGGCGGCGATGCCGACGGCGCTATACTCCGTGCTGATGGCCAACCTGTTCGGCCTGAACCGCGACCTGGCCAACACGACGTTCATCGTTACGCACGCCATTTGTTTTGCCGTCGCCATCCCGGCGCTCTGCTTCTGGTATGCGGGCACGTAACATTAGCGCCGCTGGTCGCGTGGAGCCCCGTCTCGAAATCGTTTGCGCCCCACCCGACCGCCGCGTGCCGTTATCCTTGAATCTGGAGGGGTCATCGGAAAGGGGACGCCATGCAACTCGCCGGTCTTCTGCGTAAAGCGTTCGTCGTCGCAGGTTTGTTGGCCGCACTCATTCTGGGAGCATGCACGGGTCTCGGCTGACAATGACCCACCGCGGCCGTGGCGGCCGCTCGCAAAGGATTTTTCCTATCGCCTTTGGGTCCAGGCACCCGTTAAATAGATGGACAGCGTTGCTCAAGGGGTGTCTCGTGACGAGAATTTGTCGCTGGTTCCTGCCTCTCCTGATGCTCGGCCTGACGGCCGCGCTCACCCTCATCGCCGGTTGCCAGGCCTTCAGCGGCGGTGGTGGCTGAGGATCGTAAGATCCGGCGGCCGTGGCGGCCGCCTTATCCGACGCTCGCTTGCACCCTTGCGACTTCGTTTCACGGCACGAAGCGGATGTTGATTCTTTGCCCCAAGGCTTTCGTTGACGCCTCCCCTTCTCAATCGTACAATCTTTGGATGTCCGATCGGAGTTAAGGAGTGCGCTCATGGCAGAGCAGAAGAAGTACAAGATCCTGATCGTCGACGACGACGCCGACGTCCTGACATCGATGAAACTGGCCCTCCAGGAAACGGGTCACACCATTGTCACGGCCACCGATGGCCTGGCTGCTCTGGAGTGGGCCGAGGCCGAGGACCCCGACATCGTGGTCCTGGACCTGATGCTGCCGAAGCGCGGCGGGTTCCAGGTCCTCCAGCGCCTCAAGGGCCAGCCGACCATGAAGGGCAAACGCCCCCTGGTCTGCATGATCACAGGCAACGAGGGGATGCGCCACAAGACGTTCGCCGAGCAGCACGGCGTCGACGACTACCTGCACAAGCCTTTCGCGATGCCCACCCTCGTGGACATCGTCAAGGAGTTCGCCGAGAAACTGGACAAGGGCATCCCGAACGCAAAGGTGAAGTAGGAGGCAATGCCCTTCGGCGCCACTTGGCCAGTCGGCGGGGTAACTGTGCACCGCTTCGGAGGGTAAGTACGATAGTATGAGTCACAACCTCAGCCGTCGAAACTTCTTGCGTACCGCCGCCGGCGCCGCCTGTGCCGCATGGGCGCTGGGCGGCTGCTCCGGAGGCGAAGGCGCCGGCACAAGCGGTGAGGCCGAGAAGTTTCGCGCCCGACCGCACCCCGGCGCCGACGCCTGGAAGGCCCGCGTCGGCCTCGCCCAGGGCGGCGACGACCCGGCCCGCAACACCCGCGTGGCCGTCGAGAAACTCTGCGGCCCGGACGGCGCCAAAACCTTCGTCAGGCCGGGCGACATCGTCGTCGTCAAACCCAACATCGGGTGGGCCCAGGTCCCCGACATGGCCGCCACCGTCGATCCGGCCGTCGTCGCTACCGTGGTGCGGATGTGCCTTGAGGCCGGCGCCAAGGCCGTCAAGGTCTTCGACAACAGCGTCGGCACGGACTCGAAGTGTTACGAGTTCAGCGGCATCCAAACCGCCGCACGCGAGGCCGGGGCCGACGTTTTTCTTTGCGCGCGGCACCGCTACAAGGCCGTCAAGTTCGACGACCCGCGCGTCAAGCGTCTGGCCGAGTGGCCGATTTACGAGGACGCGCTGACATCTGACCTCCTCATCAACATCGCCGTCGCCAAGACCCACAATCTCTCTTACGTCTCGCTCTGCATGAAAAACCTCATGGGCGTCCAGGGCGGCGACCGCGGCAAGATGCACCAGGAAATCCACCAGAACCTCGCCGACCTGAACGTTATCGTCCGCCCGACCCTGAACATCCTCGACGCCACCCGCGTGATGATCTCGGGCGGCCCGAGCGGCGGACGCAGGGACCAAGTCGCCTCCGCCAAGACGATCGTCTGCGGCACATCGGCGGTCACGGTCGATGCGTGGGCGGCCGATCCCAAGAATCTGCCCTGGCCCAAGGGCCACCACGAACTGGCATCCGTCAAGCACATCGCCCTCGGCGCCGCCGCGGGCCTGGGCGTGGCGGAACCGGATAAGATCGAGGTCGTGGCCTGATGTCGAAAAGCAAGAAGCCCCGTCATCCGCTCCATCTGGCCCGCATCGTCGTGCAACTGGCCGTCCTGGCCTTCTTCCTTGTGCTCCTGGTCCTGACGGCGATCGGAACGGCCGTCACAGCGCGGTCGTACCTGGCGCAGGCGTTCCTCATCACGGACCCGCTGGTCCTCGTGGGGATGACCCTGGCGGGGGCGTTCTCGACCGTGCTCCTGACGGCGCTGGCGATTGTGGCACTCGCGATCCTGGCGCCGCGGGCCTACTGCGGCTGGATCTGCCCGCTCGGCACGGTCATGGATGTCGTCGACCGCCTGCTCTTCCGCAAGCGAGACCGGTCCAGGAACGCGGCGCCGCACCTGAGGCAGGTGAAGTACGGCCTCCTGGCGGTCCTCCTGGTGCTGGCGGTCTTCAGGGTGGGCGTCTTCGGATGGTTCGATCCCATCTGCATCGCCACGCGGTCGTTCGGCCTCGCGCTGTACCCGATAGCCGACAGCGCCGCCAAGACGGCGCTCGTGACCGCCGAAGAAGCCGGTTCGGCGCCGGCCGGCCGCCTCTACGACTGGGCCGAGGCCAACCGCGTGTTCATCCTCGACTCCAACTTCAAGGAGGGCGGCTACGGCGTCGGCTATGCGTGGGCGTGGGTCTTTGTGGCGCTGCTGGTGGCAATCCTCCTGGCACAGGCGTATCAGAAGCGATTCTGGTGCCGCAACCTGTGCCCGCTCGGGGCGCTGATGGGCCTCCTGGGCAGCGCAAGCCCCCTCATGCCGCGTGTCAGCGCCAAGTGCACCTCCTGCGACGCCTGCCGCAAGGGTTGCAAGACCGGGGCATTCCAGCACCTCGATCACAAGAAGCGGTACACGAGCCTCGTCCAGGAGTGCATCTTCTGCTACGCCTGCGAGCGCGACTTCTGTCCGGTTGACGCCATTCACATCGGCGCGGGGCGGCCTGCCCCGTTGCGGCCCGAGGCCCACGTATGCCCGGGCCGGCGGGCGCTCTTGGGAGCGGCCGCGACAGGCGCCTTGCTGGGTCCGGCGTTCATCCTTGATCGGCGGACCCGCGAGAAGGAAGAGACGAACCCGAAGTTCCGCCCGCCGGGGTCGTTGCGGCCGGACGACAATTTCATGGCCGCCTGCATCCGTTGCGGCGAGTGCATGAAGGCGTGCCCGACCAACGCCCTGCATCCGTCGGGCATCGAGAACGGCATCGAGGGCCTCTGGACCCCCACATTCATTTTCAACATCGGGTACTGCGACTACTTCTGCGCCATTAAGCGCGAGGACGTCGACGCCGGCCGGACCGACCGGCCGGGGAACCTTTGCGGCATCGTCTGCCCGACCGGGGCCATCGCCAGGATCCCCCACGCCGAGAAAGCGAAGTGGATGATCGGCACCGCCGTCTTCGATCACAGCCGCTGCCTGCCGTGGGCCCGCGGCGAAGAGTGCCTGACGTGCGAGGAACAGTGCCCCCTGCCCGATAAGGCCATCTCGCACCAGACCGACACCGTGGCGAACATCGAATGGCTGAAGATGCCGCAGGAAAAACGCAACCGCTACGAGGAACTCGATGCCCGCCGCGCCAAGGGCGATCCGCTTAGCGCCGACGAGCAGAAAGAACTCGCCGCCCTGCCGCCCAAGACCCGCACGCTCGCCTTGCCCTACGTCCTCAGGGACCGCTGCACCGGCTGCGGAACGTGCGAGAACGTCTGCCCGATCGACGGCCCGGGGGGCGTGCGCATCGAACGGCTTCAGACGCGAGAGATCAAGTAGGTTGGCGCGGCTCGTGCGCGGGCTATGCCGACGCAAGGTATTGCCTTCCGCCGGCATTTTCGGTAAAGTAACTGGTTAACGGCGGCCGCTATGTAAGGGAAACAGGTTTTCCACGGGCAGGTGCGGGAGTGGTCGCCTCCCTCACCCAAGTGTTGTAAGGAGCAGACGCGATGGCAATGGCTAAGAAGAAGACGGCGATTATCGAAACGTTTCGGGTCCACGAGAAGGACACGGGGTCTCCGGAAGTCCAAGTCGCCCTTCTCACGGAGCGGATCAATCACCTGACGGAGCACCTCAAGGGACACCGGAAGGACCATTCCTCGCGGCGAGGGCTCCTGAAGATGGTCGGTCGGCGGGCCAGCCTCCTGAAGTACCTGGCCAGCGAAGACCGCGAGCGCTATCAGGCGGTCATCGACCGGCTCGGAATCCGCAAATAAGACGGTTCAAAGTTCAAAGTTAAAAGTTCAAAGTGTACGGTCCGCGATTTCGCGGTCGTAACAACGTTTCTCGTCGTCGGCTGCTTTGCACTTTGCACTTTGAACTTTCTTGTGTTTGTCGGCGGCAGGCGAGTGAAACGGTAAGGGAAAGCAAGAACGAAAGGCAGACAATAAATGGCAGCAGTGCGAGTGGAACGGCAGATCGCAGGTCGCACCCTCAGTATCGAAACAGGTCGCATCGCCAGGCAGGCGCACGGCAGCGCGCTGGTGCGGTACGCCGACACGGCGGTCCTCGTGACGGCCGTGCGGGCCAAGCCGCGCGAGGGCATCGATTTCTTCCCCCTGACGGTGGAATACCGCGAAATGACCTACGCCGCCGGAAAGATCCCCGGCGGTTTCTTTAAGCGCGAGGGCCGCCCGTCGGCCAAGGAAACCCTCACCTGCCGGCTGATCGACCGGCCCATGCGGCCGCTCTTCCCCGACGGCTACATGGACGATGTGCAGGTCATCGCGATGGTGCTCTCGGCCGACCAGGAAAACGACCCGGACATGCTGGGCGTCATCGGCGCCTCGGCCGCCCTGGCCCTGTCGCCGATTCCGTGGGAAGGCCCCGTCGGTGCGGTGCGCATCGGCCTGGTGGACGGTCAACTCGTCGTCAACCCGACGCACGCGCAGCGGGAAACCGGCGAAATGGAAATGATGGTGGCCGGCCTGGACGGCATGGTCAACATGCTCGAGGTCAGCGCCAAGGAAACCCCCGAAGACAAGGTCCTCGAAGGCCTGACGCTGGCCCAGGACACCATCCGCACCATCATCGAGATGCAGCGTGAACTCGTCGAGAAGGCCGGCCAGCCCAAGACGCCGTTCGTCGGCCCCAAGGACGTCTCGCCGATTGAAACGCTCATCGAGAAGGGCTTCCTCGCCGAACTGACCGCCGCCAAGCACATCCACGGCAAGATCGAGCGCAACACCACCTGCAAAGAAATCCAGAACCGCGCCTGCGAGGCCATCCTCGTCGGCCAGGGCATGGCCACCGAGTGGACCGAGGCGGACTTCAAACTCGCGTGGTATCGCGTCGAGGAACGCCTCATCCGCAAGATGCTCTTGGCGGGCGAGCGCACCGACGGCCGCAAACCCGACGAGTTGCGCCTTATCACGTGCGAGGTCGGCATCCTGCCCCGCACGCACGGCTCGGCCCTCTTCTCGCGCGGCGAAACGCAGGCCCTGGTCATCACGACCCTCGGCACGGGCGAAGACCAGCAGATCATCGACGGCCTGATCGAAGAGTACCGCAAGCCCTTCATGCTGCACTATAACTTCCCGCCGTTCTCGGTGGGCGAAGTGAAGATGGTCCGCGGCGCCTCCCGCCGCGACATCGGCCACGGGGCACTGGCGGAGAAAAGCATCCAGGGCGTCATCCCGTCCGACGCGGAGTTCCCGTACACGATCCGCATCGTGTCCGAAATCATGGAGTCCAACGGCTCGTCCAGCATGGCGTCCGTCTGCGGCACCACGCTGAGCCTGATGGACGCCGGCGTTCCGATCAAGGACCCCGTCGCTGGCATCAGCATCGGCCGCATCAGCGAGGGCGACAAGGACATTCTCCTGACGGACATCCAGGGCGAGGAAGATCACATCGGTGACATGGATTTCAAGGTCGCCGGCACGCAGCGCGGCGTAACTGGCGCCCAGGTGGACCTGAAGGTTCGCAGCATCTCCCTGGACGTCTGCCGCAGGGCCTTCGAGCGGGCCCGCGAGGTCCGCATGGAAATCCTGAAGATCATGCTCAAGGCGCTCCCGGCGACGCGGGCCGAGATCAGCCGCCATGCCCCGCGCCTCATCCAGATCAAGATCAACCCCGACAAGATCGGCAAACTCATCGGCCCGGGCGGCAAGATGATCAAGGCCCTGGAAGCCGATTCCGGCGCCCGCATCGAGGTCGAGGACGACGGCACCGTTACCATCTCCAGCGTCGACGTGACGAAGGCCGAGAAGGCCCGCGACGCCATCGACGCCCTGTGCGCCGAGGCCCAGGTCGGCCGCATCTACACCGGCACGGTCGTCTCCATCAAGGATTTCGGCGCGTTCATCGAGATTCTGCCGGGCAAGGACGGGCTGTGCCACATCAGCGAGCTGGCCGAAGGCTACGTCGCCTCGGTGGGCGATGTCTGCAAGGTCGGCGA
>JAPLMO010000002.1 GCA_026386995.1 Planctomycetota bacterium
CCCGCGTGTCCTTTGTTATTTCCGGTTCACCGTCGTGTAGGCAACCGGCCGCCGCACCGACGCCGGATGGACGCCGGCTTTCATTGCCATGATCATCCCCGCCGCCTCGATGTAATTCTCGACGTAGATGAATTTCGGATGTTCAGGATGGCTGAGGCAACTCTTGTTCTCGCGCACGACGATCACTGGGATGCCCGCATCGAGACACGCCTGATGGGGCGCGCCGAAGCAGCCGTACGGAGAGACCATGCAATCGATTTCCCTGAAGCTCATGCCGCTCTCCCGGCTGATGCGTGGCGCTTTGTGCAAGCCCTTCAAGAGGCAGTGGATGAAGTTTTCTGTGATGATTTCCACGGCGATTCTCGGATCCACAACTTCTTTGAACCCGGTCAGCGCGTAATCCACCGGGCCATGGGCGCACGGCTTGTCCAGCGCCTCACCAATGTACCTTGTGGCAAGCGCCTCAACGCCGCCCACCGGGTTCACGCCGCCCGAGCGCCAATAGGTCGCCAGCGTCTCGTTGTCGATGGTAATGGGGGTGGCGATGCCCAAGGCGTCAAAGTCGAGTTCCTGGACTTGCGCAACAAGCTCCTTCCAGTTGATCACGTCGCCCGTGGCAATCCCGTTTTCAATGCGAGCGTTCAGTTTGAGCGGCACCCGCAGCTCAAGAATCTCAGCGTCTAGACCCAGTGTGACACGGGCGGCCGATACGGCGTTGATGGACTGGTAATCCGCCTTGTTCACAACCACCAGCACCTTGTTAGACCGTACCTTCCGCAGAAACAGCTTTCCCTGAAGGAACTGGTCCAGATGGCTTCCCTCGACATAGAGCGCGTTTTCGGGCATCTCGTTGATGTCCGATGCGTTCACCACGTTGGGGTGGAGCACCAAGGTCTCACAACACGCACCGAGCAGCCGGGCAGGCGCATTGCCGTCGCCACAATGGCCGCCTATCTCGCATCCGATCCCCGTGGGGACGATCATCACCACATTCATTCGCGTGTTCTCCTGTGTGCCGCATCATGCATGAGTTCGCCGACGACCATCGTCTTTGTATCACTCACGTGTATTGCGTTACCACTGTTGACTGGCCGACGTATGGTCATGGCTGCATTATTGCTCTCTCGCTGCAAAACTGATAACAGCCAGACCCAGGGTCCTTGGGAAGCCCCAAGGGGTTGGGACCCCCAACCTGGGTCGCGTCCCGGAAGTGGGTGGAAATTGGGGTTCGGCGCGACCTGTTTGCGAAGCCCAATTCGGCTCACCTTCCTGGCAGACCTGACGTTACTTTAGGCGGCCTCCAAGTACCTGTCAAGCACCGATACACCGATGCTCTCCCCCGCCGTTCGTGATGCCTCGGCGATGCGTAGCCGCAGGTCGCCGTCCATCTGGACCCTGTCCCTACTAAAAACTCCATCGGCGTTGAAACCTGCGGGTTTTTGAGATTCCGCTGTTGTGCAGCGTCATCTTTGCACCAATTCACAGCGGCGATCGGCTCGCCGATCGGCACAAAGGGACCGTTTTTGCCGACTCGGCGCAGAGAACCTTCTCGGAACGGGTTGGAGAGAACTCGGGTTCCGTCACGCCGCCAGCGTGTAGAGGTGGTGTAAGCCGCCGAGATAAGGCGTCGAAACGACCTCGCCTTTCTCGGGCGGCTCCAGCGGGTGTTATCTGCGACAACTTCCTGGCCGACGCGCGTGTCAAGGCTTCCGGCGGCCCACGCCCACGTGTGGACACAGGCGAGCCTTGCCAGGGAGATGACGTGGAGCATGGCGGACTTGACGTGGTGGCTCCAGTGACGGGAGAGAAACAGGTTCGGGCAACCGTGGTTCTCGGGCAAATCAGCCTCCGAAAGAAGTTGCGAGCAGACTCCTCGGAGGCTACAATAAGTGACGCTGGAGAAATACGTTACACCGCCAGGCGAAGGGCACGAAAATCGGTGGACTAGCACAGTGGCTGTGTTATTCCGCGAATTTCAGCCCTGGTTGGAATGGCGTGAAGTTGGAGGTCAATCCTCCAGGCGGGCGCTACGGTTTGTGTTTACATGAATTCAAACTTCTAAAACCATAAGATCTGCAATAGGAGAAAACACATCATGCAACAATCCACATGGGACCACCCGTCAAGGCGCACCTTCCTCAAGCAATCCGCCGCTGCGCTGGGCGTGTCCCTGGCCACGCCGCTGGTCCTTGCTGAGCGGGTGGCTGGCGCCAACGAGAAGATGAACCTCGCGTGGGTCGGTTGGGGCAATCAGGGCTGGGGCGATCTTTGTGCCTGCGCCGGCGAGAACAACGTCGTCGCGCTGTGCGACTGCGACCCTACTTTCTGGGATCGCGCCAAGAAGCAGTTCCCCAGCGCAAGACTCTACCTGGACTTCCGCAAGATGCTGGCGGAGATGGGCGACAAAATCGACGCCGTTGGCGTCGGCACCCCCGATCACACCCACTTCGCCGTCGCCTATCTGGCGATGAGCCTCGGCAAGCATGTCTTCGTCGAGAAACCGCTGGTACACTCGCTCTGGGAGGCGCGCACCCTGCGGCAGCTTGCCGCGCAAAAAGGTCTCGTCACCCAGATGGGCAATCAAGGACATGCGTCCGAAGGTGCGCGCCTGATCAAGGAGTGGTACCAGGCCGGGCTGGTCGGCGAGGTCAGGGAAGTCCTCGTATGGACTGATCGTCCCAGGGCGGGCTGGGGTTTCAACGGCAACGTGATGACTGAGTTTCCCAAGGCCGAACAATTGCCGCAGGGCATGGACTGGGACCTGTGGCTGGGGCCGGTCCGCAAGAAGGTCGCCTTCAGCCGCGCGATTCACCCCACGACATGGCGCCCGTGGTGGGACTTCGGCTGCGGCGGCCTCGGCGACATCGGTTGCCACACCATCGACACCCCCTACTGGGCGCTCGACCTCGGGGCACCCGAGAGCGTGGAAGTGGAAATGAAGGGCGCGGTGAATCCGATCCACACCCCGAACGGGTCAATCGTCACCTTCCGCTTCCCCGCGCGCGGCAACAAGCCGCCGGTGCGAGTGAAATGGTACGAAGGCCCCAGCGTGCCGGAATCGCCGGTAGGCTACGACTGGGGGGCGCCCGGTGGCGAGGGCGGCATGATCATGGTCGGCGAGAACGGTGGGATTTGCCACGGCGGCATGCGCCCGGACAGCCCGATGCTCTATCCGAAGGCCAAATGGGAGGCCTACCGGGCCAGCGGCGACAAGCGGGTTCCCAAGACGTTCCCGCGGACCCATGGCATCCACCGCGACTGGGTGGATGCCATCAAGAATGGCAAAAAGTCCTGCTCCGACTTCAGCTACTCGGGCCCGCTCACGGAAGCGATCCTGCTCGGCACGCTCGCCATCCGCACCGGCAAGACGGTCAAATGGAATGCTGAGAAGTTCGAGATCGTCGGCAACCCGGAAGCCGCGAAGATGGTCAATCCGGAAGCCCGCGCGGGCTGGCGTGCCAAGGATCTTGCATAAATCATACTTTCCTAATTGTACCAGTTCAGTCATGCAATATAGCGGTACTTGCATGCTTTCAATGCCACTTGTCACAAGCTACGCCGGGTGTGCTAGTCCAACGAGATTCCGTTCGCAATTCGTTAGGCCGCGTGGAGGGCAAAACGCAGGGTTTCCGTTATGTTTCGCGTACTATGAAGCGTGATGAGGCGTGCAGGGAAGGCGAGCGCAGGCTCTTTCGCAGCAAGATTTCATGGCGATGACCGCCTGCCCACTTGTACAACGGTCACGCTCGGCTACGGCGGGAGCTGCAGCACGCTCAAACTCAACGGCCACAGCCAGACCTTAGGTGGCCTGACGACGTGCGGCACGAGCAGCTGCAACAAGGTCGTTAATGGAAGCACAACGGCGGGTAGCCTGAAGCTGAACTATTCGAGCGGCACTCAGACTTTCAGCGGCATCCTCGGGGGCGGCATGTGCGGCACTGCCGATGAGAACAACTTCAGTTTAATCAAGACGGGCGGGGGCACGCTTGGCCTCACGGGTGCGAATACCTACACCGGGGCCACTTCCATTGTTAACGGCACGATCTCCCTCGATGGCGGGCATAATCGCCTGTCTGAGGACACGGTCGTGTCCTTCGGAGATGCGAAGCGGTGTTGCGGAAAAGAAACGCGTTTGGGGGCTCAATCAGCCGAACGGCGGCGAGACTACATGAAATAAAGGGATTTTCTTCGGGTTGGGCATCTCTGAAAGGAGTGTTTACCTGTAGCAACATCGTCGCATAATATCAACGCGAGTAATGCACAGCCGGGGCGACTGGATTTGAACGGCCGCTGGCGGACACGACAAACCATGCGGCCTGCAACGAGCCGGCACTCGTAACATCTCGACGTGAAAGCGGTGTGCCCAGCCCATGAGCGTACAAAGTTCGCCAACGGTTCTGGCCACCACATCGGCGACGCCGGGAGATACCGTCAACTGACAGCCGAACGTTCCGCCTCTGCCGGAAGAGGCGATGGCATTGGCCCGGGAAGTTCTGATCCAGAGACTGCCTGGCGACCCCTGGCGCGGCCCCGGCCCCGTACGGAAACCCAAGCCGCGACGCTGACGGCGACCTCTCGCCAATTCCTTTAAGCGGCCCGCGCGGTAACGGTCTATCTCGTGGCCGCGGCCGAGACCCTCGCGAGAATGCCGGCCTTTACCGCTTCTGGCAGGCTTTCCAAGGAAGCGGCGAGTTGGGCCAAGTCTGGCGGCGTTTTGTGGGCGTTTTCGGCCGTTTCGCCGGCGCGCTGAAAGGGCGCTGAAAGGTTGGTGCGAGGGGTTGTAAGTCTTTGTCTTTACGCGGCTTGCGTTTCCGTTGCACGGGACTCATAATCCCTTGGTCGCTGGTTCGAATCCAGCTGGGCCCACTTTTATAAGTCATTGTTCGCGTGGGACTTGCGAACTTTCCCCTCTTGCCGGTTGGCCCGAAGAAGGGCCATTTTGGCCAAAGTGGGTCAGAAGTGGGTCAGTCGGGTCCCCGTTCAGGATTGCCGACTGCACCCGCCGTGCCCTCTCCAGGTCGTCTTCCTGGACGGCAAGGTAGTAGATTTGCGTCGTCTTGATGTCGCTGTGGCCGGCGAGCTTCTGCACCACGTGCGCGGGCAGAAACCGCGCCCAGTTCGTGATGCACGACCTTCGCAGGTCGTGGTAAGTGAACTTCGCCACCCCTGCCCGCTTGCGGAGCACCGCCAGATTGCGGTTGAGGTTGTTGATGAGAAACTGCTTCTCCCTCCAGGCGCCGTTCTTACGCAACCGCTGAATGTGTTTCCACCGCTCCGGGGGTATGAAGACGTATGGACAACCCTCGGTCGAACTGGCCTGCAAGTCCGCCAGGATCTGCATTACTTCGGAAGGCGTGGGAAGCACGCGGCCTTCGCGGTCTTTGGGTTCACAGGCCGGTGGCGGCGCCTACCTCTGATCCTCAGGTACTGGCGATGTCATTGAGGTAGCCATCTCAAATGTCGGGTATGGACGAAACTGCGGGTGGTCCTTGTATTTCAGATTCTTCCTGCCCCAGTAGGTGCCGTAATACTGGCAATTGGTGTCAATCCAGTTGGTCACTTTCAGCAGTTCTTCCGGTGTCAGATTGATGTCCTTGTGGACTTCCGCCAGTTTGGCGGCACGTTCCGCCTTTTTGGGATCGGCCAGATTGACCTTGCCCTTGCTGAGCATCGCCACAAGCACGCTGGTGTGCGAGCCGAGCGATTTGGCCGGCAGGTAGGCGACGTTGCCGGTCTTGGGAACATTCTCCGCGACGATCAGCCCGAGCAAACTGTCGCGACGCTCAAAAGTGGAGGGAAGCAGATTGTCGTATGATGTGTTGAACACCTCCGTCATCTCGCCGCTCAGATTCAGACTCCCCTTGGGTTCCGTGCCGCTGTGACACTTCTGGCAGTATTTGTCAAAGACAGGCTGGACATCGTGCGCGTAATCGAGAGCACGGCGACCACTGGCTTCGCCTGGCTGGGGGCCCGGGATGGACGGCTGACGTTTAAGCGCCTTCTTCACCAGTGCCGAGTTGTCGGCACGGCTGACGTTAGCGGGCGTTTCATGACAACCAACACAGCTTCGAACCTCGCCAGGCATATAATTAACGAACGTACGCTCAGTCTGAACAGCCATGTAATTCTCATCCAGCACCTGGAAAAAAACATTTGCCTCGGCTGGAACCACAAAGTAGGCCGAACCGTCATCTTCAACCGGGACAACACCGTGCTGGACCTTGAGTCCGAGATGAGTCCATGCGCTGATGCAGGCATGCTGTTGATCGAACATGTCGCCGTCCCAGTGGCGGCGCGCGGCCCAGGGACGTGGAATCTGTTCAAGAATACGGATGTATTTGATGGTCCCGCGCGGCACATCCTCCAATCCATGATAGACGTCTGTTACCACACAAACGGCTTGTTTCGCTTGGGCCAGATTGCCGTCGCGCGTGGAGGCTAGCGTGGGCGGCGTTGGACGCGGCTTGAGCGGGTATGGAAGCCAACAGGAGATCTCAGGATCGGTATAAATATTCTCAACCTCACCTTTCTCGTTCAACAGATAGAGTCCATACCCTTTCGGATCTGACCATTGCGCTCCAGCGGGTTTATGCGCCACCATGAAGAGTTTTTCCGAAAGCGGATAAGGATCCTTGAACAGCCGCCCCTTGCCCTCAAGATCGAATATCCAATCCCCGGTGGCGGTTTTGAATGAGTAGCCTCTTTCCTCGGTCACGTCCACATCAGGCGTCATGTATGTCATGGGCTCGCGGGTGCGGATGTTTTTCGCCATATCCAGGCGGATCACCGTGCCAATGGTATTCGGCGAGCTGTGCGGCGTCCCGAGTACCACGTATTTGTTAGGCGCGCCGGGAATGGCGCGGCCATAAATGAAGGTTGGCGGCAGCGCAATATCGTTGCCATATATTTCCGATGAGGCGGTGCCGTCAGGCTTCATGGCCCAGAGGCATTTGACGCTGACGGCACCTTTGTCCACGTATTCCCAACGGGTGTACATGATGCGCCCGTCGGGGAGGATGGCCGGCGACGCTTCGCTTGCGGAACTATTGCTCATCTTGCGCATGTTCTTGCCGTCCGCATCCATGCGATAGAGCACCGTGACCGTGAAGATGTCCGGCGGGTCACACAGGATGCCGTACTGACAGCGGGTGGATATGAAAACGATACCGCCATCGGGCAGATAGCACGGCTGCATGTCATCGGTGCCGTGATGATAGCCGTTGCTATACTTCTTGATAAGTTCTGCTTCGTCCGAGGGGGGGAACGTGAGCTGGCGAAGGCCTGTGCCATCGGCGTTGACCTCGTAGATGCGGTAGCCGATGTTCGGTCCTGCTTTCCACGCAAAGACCATTCTCTTGGCGTCAAAAGAAACGTCAAACCGCTCAAACACCCCGCCTTTCAATTGCGGAACAATCTCCTCAACCGATCCCGTCTTGAGATTGAGAATGCAGAGGTTGCCGCCCGGCCTCCAGGTACTGTTGATATATTCGGTGTAATAGTGGTTGGCGTCGTAAGTGTAGCGTTTGACAAACGCAATCCTGTCGACTCCACTCTGTCCGAGTTTTTCGACCACTTCAAGATTCACAGACACTTTCTGAATTGGCATTTCCTTTTGGGGTGACTGCGCCGACATATTACCGGTCCATGCCAGCAGCACAAACAGAACAATCGCGGTAATGTGCGCTATTGTCTTATTCATCCGTACATTTTCTATATAAACCGCACGCAACACACCCATGCGGGCACCGGGTTCCTGCAGAATATTCCTGCAAGAACCACGGGTGACTGTGTTTTCTACTTCTTCCCCAAGTGAATTCGGGACAGGAACTCGGGAACTCGGGGGACAACACCGATTTTCTCATTGCCCTTTCCTTGGTCGGCCGGGGCGGCCAGGCACGAGGCGGCGCGACAGTTGCTTTTCGAGCCGCGCGAGGAACCGCGGGTCGGCCCACGGGCGGCCGGTCCGGCCGTGACGCCGGAGGATCGCCAGCGTCTCCTCGTCCTCCTCGGCCGCCAGAAACCGCCGCCACTGGCTCACTTCGGCCGCAAGCGGTCCGCCCGGTCGCACCAGCGCATCGCCGCGGCCTGACACATGACCGGCGGCGCTCGACCACGGCCACTCCCACGCCCGCTTCACCAGGCCCGCCCGCACGGGGTTTCGCTCCACGTACCGCACCGCCGCCAAGACGTGCTTGCCCTGGAGCACGAACGAGGCGAACCGGCCCTGCCACAGATACCCCCGCCACCCCTCGCGGAAGTTCACGTGCCGCGTGTATCGCCGGTGCGCCTCTCCGATCGCGCGGGCCAGGCCCTCGGCGGTCCGGGGAACGACGACCAGGTGCACGTGGTTCGGCATCAGACACCAGGCCCACACGGCGACGCCCTCCTCGGCGCATCGCTCCTGGATAAGGGCCAGATATGTGCGATAGTCATCTTCGGAAAAGAACGTGGGCATGCGGCGGTTGCCGCGCTGCGTGATGTGATGCGGATGCCCCGGAACCACGACTCGTGCCAGACGCGCCATGCCGACAACCTACCTTCCCCCCGGCAGTCCGTCAATGGAAAATCGGTATTGTGATATTATAACCGTGCCATGTGGCCACACGCGTAGTGCGGCCCCCTGCCACAGGGGTTAGAATGGTTTTGCCTTTAAACCCTCTAACGCCCTGTGGGCAAGGAGCACGGCATGTATTACATCGGAATC
>JAPLMO010000077.1 GCA_026386995.1 Planctomycetota bacterium
CCGAGGCCCTCCACGAGTCCAACCCCATGATGGGCCATCGCGGCGTCCGCCTGGGCGTCACGTACCCCGAGGTCAGCGAGATGCAGATTCGCGCCATCCTCGAGGCGGCGGCCGAACTGCGGGCCGAAGGCAAGAAGGCCATCCCAGAGATCATGATCCCGGTCACGTGCACGGTGAACGAACTGAAGGATCAGCAGGCCATCGTCGCCAAGATCAAGAGCGAGGTCCTGAAAAAGTTCAACCTGAAGAGACTCGACTTCCTCGTCGGCACGATGATCGAGATCCCGCGGGCGGCCCTGACGGCCAACAAGATGGCCGAGGCGGCCGAGTTCTTCTCGTTCGGCACCAACGACCTGACGCAGATGAGTTTCGGCTTCTCACGCGACGACATCGGGGCGTTCATGCCCGACTACCTCGCCAAGAAGATCGTCGAGGCCGACCCGTTCCAGACCATCGACCAGGAAGGCGTGGGCGAACTCATCAAGGTTGGCATCGAGCGCGGCCGGTCGACCAGGCCGAAGTTGAAGATCGGCATCTGCGGCGAACACGGCGGCGACCCGGCCTCCATCCACTTCTGCCACAAGGCCGGCATGAACTACGTCTCCTGCTCGCCGTTCCGCGTGCCGATCGCACGCCTTGCGGCCGCCCAGGCAGCCGTCAAGGACGTTCCGGCCAAGAAGGGCAAGAAGGCCAAGAAGGGCAAGAAGGCCAAGAAAAAGTAAATCCTTATACAAGCCCCCGCTGGCAAGCGGGGGTGCTGTTCGGCGTGCGTAAGCCATAACACCACCGGCCGCTCGGGTCTCCCCCAAGCGGCCGGTTTGTCATTCAAGCCCGGCGCACCGCCCTACTCTACCCGCCCGATTTTCAATGTTGCGGCCGCCGGTTATAGAAGTAGAATAACAAGAAGGTCATTTGCGGGAGGAAAGCAATGGATACCACCCTCGAAATCGTCCTGAGCGTCCTTGTAGGTGTCGGCCTGAGCGCCGCGTGCGGCTTTCGCGTCTTCGTGCCGCTCCTGGTGATCAGCATAGCCTCCAAGACCGCGCACCTGTCGCTCGCGCCCGGCTTCGAGTGGATGGGCTCGTGGCCGGCCCTCGTCGCCTTCTCGCTGGCGACGGCCCTGGAGATCACCGCCTACTACGTTCCCTGGCTGGACAATCTCATGGACAGCATCGCCACGCCTGCGGCCATCGTGGCCGGGGTGATCGCCACGGCCGCGTGCATCGGCGACATGAGCCCGTTCCTGAAGTGGACCCTGGCGGTCATCGCGGGCGGCGGCGCGGCCGGGGCCGTCCAGACCGTTACCGTGGCCGCGCGCTCGGTCTCGACCGCCGCAACGGGCGGCCTGGCGAACTGGGTCGTCGCCACGGTCGAGAACATCGGTGCGGCCGTGATGTCGGCCCTGGCGATTCTTGCGCCGATCGCCGCGATCACCGCCATCGTGGCAACCGTCGCCCTGCTCGGCTGGCGCATTATCCGCCGCCGCGCGGCAGCATCGGCCCCGGCGCAGTGACGCAACAGCCTTCATGTAGGGTGGGTGCTGTGCACCCACCATTTCACGTGCGAAGAAGGGCATTGGTGGGTGCAGAGCACCTAAGTATTGGTTATCAGGCCGCGGAGGGTCAGTTCTTCCCGGCGTTCTTCTTCAGCACGTCCACCAGTATCATGGCGTCCCACGTGTTGGCGTCCAGGCGGTAGTACTCTTCGAGGGCACGGTCCACGGTCCATCCCTCGCGGTGGATGCGCCAGTGGGCCGCAAGGATGCCGGTCCTCAGGTCGCCGCCGAAGCACTTGACGAAGATCGGGGCAGGCCCGGCGTCTGCGGCGGTCAGGAACTGGTCCAGGTGCTCCTTCTTCAGGTCGAACCAGCCGAACGGGATCTCGACGTACTTCATGCCGTACTCTTTGGCCCAGGCCCGCTCCTCGTCGCGGGGCGTGACGGAGATGACCGTCTTGATGCCGAGGGCCTTCAGGGCGTCCATGCCCTCGCGCTTCAGGATGTCGCCGCCGCGATACAGCCTGTCGTTGTACTGGATGACGTAGAACCGGATGCCGTCGCGGTAGCCGATGATCTTGTACGTTTCGCTCTCGCGCGGCAACGGGGCCGGGATGTTGCCGCCCGTGAGCGTCTGGAGGTACGGGCACTGGCTCGGCGTGTGGCAGGCGACGGCCGTCATCACCAGGGCGACCATCGCCGCCAGCGCCAGCGCCGCAAAAAACCTTCGTGTATGCTTCATAACAGGTCCTCGCCCGATAGAGTCCCAGGTTCAGCCGCGCCCATCGCGGGCCTTCAGTGCGATTGTATCTCGCCTCCCGCCGCCGGAGCAACTGCGTTCTTGATCTGACGGTGCTCTTGATTTCACTTTTTCCGGCCGACTGCTTTCTGCCGCGGGTTAGAACTCACGGGAGATGCCGGAGGCAACGCCGTCTCATAAGCAGGAACCAACCATGAATCCAGATCGTGTCGGGCTCTCAAGCGGCGCTGCCGCATTGACCCGCCGCCGCTTCCTCGGCGCCGCCACGGCCGGGGCCGCAGCGCTCGCCGTGCCGTGGGCCGACATTCTCGCCGCCGATGCCCCGGCCGCCTCCGACAGCTCCGACCGCGGGAAGATCGAGGCCGCCCTGCCCGCCGCGGCCCCTGCCGCGCCCCGCAAGCCGCGCAGGTTGCTCATCTTCGACCTCAACGTCGGATACGGCGGGCACCCGTCCGCCCGCACCGCCAACCTCGCCTTCACGCTGATGGGCAAAAAGACCGGCGCGTACGAGACCGTCGTCAGCAGCGACCCGGCGATCTTCAAGCCCGAAAGCCTCAAGACCTTCGACGCCGTCTTCTTCAACAACACCGTGGGCAACCTCTTCGAGGACGCCGCCCTGCGGCAGAGCCTGCTGGAGTTCGTCTACGGCGGCGGGGGCCTGATGGGCGTGCACGGCACGTCGGTGGCATTCACCCGCTGGCCCGAGGGGGCGAAGGAAGACTGGCCCGAGTTCGGCCTCATGCTCGGCGCCCGCGGCGCGTACCACTACGCCAACACCGAGCACGTGTTCATGAAACTCGACGACCCCGACCACCCGCTCACCCGGTGCTTCGGCGGCAAGACGTTCGATTTCCGCGACGAGTTCTTCCGGCCGCAGGACCCGTACTCGCGCCTCAGGGACCGCGTGCTTCTGGCCATCGACACCGAGAAGACCGACATCTCGGCCTATCCCGAGGACCGCCGCCGCCGGGCCGACAACGATTACGCCGTGGCGTGGGTCCGGCAGTACGGCCGCGGCCGCGTCTTCTACTCCACCATCGCCCACAACCCGTACGTCTTCTGGGACCCGAAGATGCTGGAGTTCTATCTCGGGGCGGTCCAGTTCGTCCTCGGCGACCTCGCGGCCCCGACGATCCCGAGCGCCCGCCTCACGCCCGCCATCCGGGCGCAGGAGAAACTCGGTTGGCGCCTCGGCATCGAGGCATACACCTTCAGCAAGTTCACCCTTTTCGAGGCGATCGAGAAGACCGCCCAGTTGGGCCTCGCGTTCATGGGCGGCCTGAGTTTCCAGAAGGTGAGCGCCGAGGCCCCCCGGTTCTTCGCCCCCGGCCTGACGGACGACGACCTCCGCCAGGTCCGCCTCAAACTCGACGCCGCCGGCGTCCGCATGATGACCTGGTACTTCCCGCAGGTCCCCGGCGACCCGGCCGGCTGCCGCACGGTGTTTGAGTTTGCCCGCAAGATCGGCGTTGAAACGATCATGTCGGAGCCGGCGCCCGAGGCCCTCGACACCATCGAGAAATTCTGCGACGAGTACGACATCAACCTGGCCATCCACAACCACGCCTCCAAAGCGTCCCCGCAATACTGGCAGCCCGAGGGGGTCCTCAAGGCCTGCCAGGGCCGGAGCCGCCGCATCGGCGCATGCCCGGACATCGGCTACTGGATGCGCTCGGGCATCGATCCCCTGAAGGGCCTCCAGGTGCTCAAGGACCGCATCATCACCGTGCACCTGCATGACTTAAACGAGTTGACCCCGCAAGGGCACGATGTGCCGTGGGGCACGGGCGTCGGGAAGGCCGAGGAATTCATCCGCGAAGTCCATCGCCTGGGCCTGCGGCCCACGATGTTCGGCATCGAGTACGCTTATAACTGGCTGGAATCTATGCCTGAGATCGCCCGCAGCATCGAGTTTTTCAACAAGGTCAGCCTTGAACTGACAAAGTGAGGCGCGACATGGTGCCGTTTTCACGCGAGGCTAGGGGGGCATATCCCCCGATTAGTGCGGCGGGTCTACTGGGGCTGTTGCCGAATTGCCGTTCATGTAGGGTGGGTGCTCTGCACCCACCATTCTCAGACGCGAAAAACGGCATTGGTGGGTGCAGAGCACCCACCCTACATATTGGGCAACAGCCCCTCCTGACCTGCCGCACCACGCGGCGAAACTTCCTGCGCCAGGCCGCCGCCGTCTCGGGCGCCCTTGCGGCCCCGTGGGTCCTTTCCCCCGCGGCGCGCGGCCAAAACGGCGCAGTCGCGCCGAGCAACCGCCTCGCCGTCGGCCTCATCGGCAAAGGGTGCATGGGCAGCGGACACCTGCGCCGGCTCATCAGCGACCCCGCGATTTTCGTCCCGGCCGTCTGCGACGTCGACCGCACCCGCTCGGAAGATGCCCGACGCCAGACCGACGAAACCTACGCCGCCGGCCGCCCCGCCGGCACATACCGCGGCTGCGCGGCATACAACGACTACCGCGAACTCCTGGCCCGGCCGGACGTCGACGCCGTGGTCATCGCCACGCCTGACCACTGGCACAGCCTGATCTCCATCGACGCCGCCATGGCCGGCAAAGACGTCTACTGCGAGAAGCCGATCTCGCTGACGATCGCCGAGAGCCGCCGCGTGGTTGAAACTGTCCGCCGCTACGCGCGGGTCTTCCAGACCGGGACGCAGTACCGCTCGATCCCGACCATCCGCGAGGTTTGCGCGTTCGTCCGAGCCGGCGGGCTGGGCCAGGTGAAGTCCGTCTTCGCTATCTGGGGCAGGCTGAACATTCCCACGGTCGGCCCTTCGCCCGTGCCGCTGGACCCCGTTCTGCCGGCCGAGCCTGTGCCGGAGGGGCTGGACTGGGACCTCTGGGTCGGCCCGGCCACCTATCGCCCTTACAACAGCCTGTATCATCGCAACCCGATTCCCGGCGTGGTCCCGTGGACGTTCTGCGAGGCGTTCGGCGCCGGCCAGGTCACCAACCATCAGTCGCACAGCGCCGACGTGATCCAGTACGCCATCGGCATGGAGACGAGCGGACCCGTGGAGATTCACCATCCATCGGGCGGGCAGTTCCCGACCCTCACCTGCCGGTACGCGAGCGGAACCCTTTTGCACTTTGTGGACAGTTGGAGCCAGGTGAAGACCGTCTACAAGGCCGTGCCCGATGCGGCCCGCATCGAAGGCAACTTCGGCGGCGTGTTCGTGGGCGAGCGCGGCTGGGTGACCTCCATGTACGGCGGCGGGCCGGTCGAGGGCGGGCCGGACGGAATCTTCAAGGAAATGCGCCTGACCACCCGCGACCCGCACAAGGGTGGCAACAACCATCACGCCAACTGGCTCGAGTGCATCCGGACGCGCGGCCGGCCGAGTTCGCACGAGGAGATCGGCCACCGCTCGGCCTCGCTGGGGCATCTCGTGACCATCGCCTTCCGCCTCGGGCGGTCCCTCAAATGGGACCCCGCCAAGGAAGAGTTCCCCGGCGACGACCAAGCCAACCGCCTTCGCTCCCGAGCGATGCGCCAGCCCTGGCGATTGTAGGAAAAGGTCCCGTGGACCTTCGGGCCATTGTATTTAGAGCAGTTCACGCTTGCTTGTAGCACTTCGCGCGGCGGGCAGTCCTGCCCGCCGCGCGGAATGTCGAGAGGCGGCGCGGTGGGCAAGACTGCCCACCGCGCACACACTCGCTACAGTCAAGCGTGAACTGCTATAGCCCCCCGTGAATACACGGGGGGCCGCACGGCTGCCGGTGCACAAGCCGCACGAAGGCCCCGGCGATGCGGTGGCGGCGTCGCGTTCATCATTGGCTATTAGGGCTATTTACTTGACGCCACCAAACACAATCTGTTGTGTGTGTCGGAGGTCGTTGGAATGAGTGAGAATAATGCTGCATCGAGCCATTTGCGCCCGATAGGGCATAACGCACCTATCCCCTTGGCGTGTCGGCACTTAGGGCAGGAGGCTACGTGTTCTTTGATTTTCGTGTGCTTGTCCGGGTTCCTTGTTCGATATTCTCCGTGCCGTTGCCGTTCCGGCCCGGCGGGCCAAACTGATTTCCAGCCACGGGCGGCGCGTAAAGGTCGTGCCGTTGCCGTTCAGGCCCAGCGGGCCGAACTGATTTCTAGCCACGGTGCGCGAGCCCGTGGGACAAGAGACGCCCGACCTCTATCTGTTTTCTTTTTCCGTTCGAGCCCCGGATGGGGCGACTGAACGCCGTTCAAGCGCCCCGCCGGGGCTCAAACAAAAAGGAAATTGGAATGGTCGCGTCCGTCTTCATTCCACGGGCTTGCGCACCGTGGCTAGAAATCAGTCTTGCCCCTCCGGGGCGGCGGGCGGTTTCGCCCATTGTGTCACATTGACCTCCGCGCCGCCAACCAGAAAACCGGGCTACCGTGGACTTGCCTGGACCCCCGCCACACGTTCGGCAGCCAACGGGCGATGAAGGGAAAGGGCCTGTGCAAGATCGCTACGCTGATGGGGAACCCGCCGGAGATATGCCGGAGACACTACGCCGCCATTCTCCCAGAAACACTGAACGACACCGTCGAATTTCTCTCACAACGCACTGCTTGACTCGGCATGCCCCAACCGTCATACTTGTGACCGGCGCGGCGATACTGAGCTGCGCAATTAACGTTTATGCTGGAGGCTGCGATGTCCTCTCTCAATCCGACACCTATGCCGCGCGTCTCGGCACACACTCCCGGCCTCTTTCGACGCGGCTGGTCCTCATTTCTCCATTTCATCACCACTTCGCTAGTGAAATGGCTGTTCAATGGCTTCACACTCAGCCTTTTCGTTACCCTCGTCCTCGGTAGTATCTACCTCTACATCGACAGGTCCAACCTCACCCGCGATCGTGACGATCTGCGCGAGTCCATGGCCCGCTTGGCAAGGCAGATTGACCAATCCGAACGGGACCTCATTGCCCTGCGCGATAATTACCACGCCGCCACTTCTGCCCGCGCTGCTTTGGAGCAATCTAACGCCGATTCCAATCTCCGAATAACTCAGTTTCAACAGCAATACCAGACCCTTGTCACCGCAAATAGCACCCTGGCGGCCACCAAGGTCACCCTTGAGAACGCCAAATCAATTGCCACCAAACAAGTCCAGCAACTCCAACAGCAACTTGCCTCACTAACACAAGCCAACCGCGACCTTACCGATTCAAACGCCGACCTCAACCAACTTCGGTCTCAGTCTAACACTAAACTCCAGCTTCTGGAGAAAGAAAACAAGGACCTCAACGCCGCCCTCAAGGAATGGCGTATTAAGGCCGAAACGCCCATTGATAGACCCATACCCCTGGCAGTCCAGACATCCGGCACCTTTGCATTTCCCACCGAACTCAGCTGGGGTGGCGGCGATATCTTTCTATCCGCTCCCGCCGTTACTTATTTCAGCACTCGTAGTGTAAACCTTACATCCAAGGTTGGCGACGACACAACGACGCACAAAATTTATCTCGAGGAGCCTTTACTCAAGAAACCCATCATCATTAAAGGATTACGCGGCGATCTTACGCTTGATGTTCTCAAGGTCTCATTCACCAAGGCTGGCGCCCTAAATCTTTTCTACACCCCCGCCACTCTCCAATTCAAGGCTTCTTATCGTCCCGTAACCGTCGCCCCAGAAACTCCTCCGGCTAAGTGAATTGGCAGCATCCCCGCGCCACTTCATACGAACTCCCCCGGTGTGACTTGCGTAACCGGGGGATTTAAGGTGGAGCACATTCGATTGTGCGGCTGGTCACGGCATTAACGCCCCCCGCCGCGATTGCTCATAGGCGATTCCCTCTTCTCGGATTGACCAGACCATCCCGCCGGCGGCGTACGCTTTTTCAGCCCCAACGGGGCCACGGAATGTAGCCACGGGTGGAGCGGCGCGGCCGCAAGGCGGCCCGACACGGAACCCGTGGAAAACGGATGGGGGAAAAGGGGATGGGGTTCTTTTTTCCTTTTTCGCCCCGGCGGGGCGAAGGAGGTTTTGGGGAGCGCCGAAAGGCCGCCTGTGCCCGGCGATTCCTCCGCCCCCTCGGGGCGGATGTGTTGAAACACGAACGTTTCCACGGGTTGCGCACCGCCCGCTGTGCAGCGGCCGGTGCTTCACCCGTGGCTACAGTCCGCCGCCCCGTTAGGGCGAAAGACGGCCCCGCATTTGGCGGATTTCAGATTCTGTCCGGTTGCCGCCGGTCCACCCCCCGGCAGTGCCGGGGGCTTGGCGTGCCCGCGAACAAACCCCCCGCACCGCGGGGGGATGGGCATCGCGAGTGCGCCTCCCCCTCGCCCGCCGACCGCATCAGTGCCACGGCATCCCCCGGCAGTGCCGGGGGTTTGTTTCATGCGTCGGCCGCCTGCCGCTACCACAGCATGGGCGGCCACATGGGGCCGCCCCTACGACGGCGCGCTGAACGGATCTCGCGTAGGGGCAGCCCTACATGGCTGCCCGTCGTTTTGCTGCCGCGCGTAAGGCGCTCCCCGGCCCCGCCCCTTCATCCCCCGGCAGTGCCGGGGGTTTGGCGTGCCCGCGAACAAACCCCCCACACCGTGGGGGGATGGGCATCGCGAGTGCGCCTCCCC
>JAPLMO010000190.1 GCA_026386995.1 Planctomycetota bacterium
CGGCTGCGCCAGTTCGACGCGCGGCGGAACGATGCGCTCCCGCGGATGCGACACGAGCGGCCGCGGCTCGTGCAGATCCATGTCGCCGGTCTTCGCAAGGAGCACCTGCGTGGCCCCCTGCCCGTCCATCAGGAGGATGCCTTGCGGACCCGCCACGAGGAAGCAATCTTCGGAGAACGGATACGGGTCGCGCCAGGCGTTCCGGGAGTTGACCGGCCGGGCCATTGCCAGCGCGTCGGGGCCGCCGTTGGGATCCACGATCGTCACAGGCCCGGCGTGCTCCTTCATGCCATGGCCCGGCGAGAAAATGGCGACCACCTTGTCGGTCCCGGGAATCGGCTTGGCGTCAAGCATGACGATGCCGGGGTGAAAGTTGCCGTAGTAAACCGTCTGCCCCGTGCCGTCCGGGTTGGAGGTCCACAGGTGATGGTAGTGCACCTGGCTGCGGTCAACGTACTCCCACCGCATATACAGGATGCGGCCGTCGGGCAGAACCCAGGGCGTGTTGTCGTGATCGTTGTTGCTGGAGATGGGGCGGATGTTCTGCCCGTCCGGCCCGCAGCGGTACAGGATCGCCACCTGCGTCAGCCAGCAGTTCACCCATCGGCGACAGCGGCTGGAGCCAAAGACGATGTCGCCGTCGGGCAGGTACACCGGCTCGATGTCGTCGTACTGGCCGTCGGTCAACTGCTTGAGGCCCGAGCCGTCGGCGTTGATCTCGTAGAGATGGTACGGGTCGGTCCCGCCCTTTCGGTACGAGAAGAGGATCTTCTTGCCATCGTAGTGAACGACCGGGTCGCGGACGCCGCCCTTGGGGTCGTCCAGCAGGACGGTGACCTGGCGCGAGCGGAGGTTCATGCGGCAGAGGCGCGCACCCTCGGTGTAGGCCTTTCGGTTGGCGTCGGGGCCGAAGTAACTGAAGTTGGCGTACCAGTGGCCGTCGCTGCCCATGCGTCGGGCGGCGTAGACGATGTCGTCGACGCCGGCCATCGGCCCCGCGAGGGCCTTCTCAAGAAGCCCCGGCGGAGGCGGGGCGCTCTCGGCCTGTGCGGCGGCCGCGGCAAAGAGAACCAGAAGCCCAGAGATAGCCGGAAACCGCATCACGCAACCCCTCTCGCCACCAAACAACCGCCGCGGCGTTTAGAAACTGTTTCAGAACCGCGTGTCGCGCGGTGGGCAGTTTTGCCCACCGCGCATGCAAACCAGTCTTTGCGCGGCGGGCAAGACTGCCCGCCGCGCGATCATGCGATGAAAACCGGTTGTGAAACAGCCGATTACAGCGACAGCAGGTACACGATCAGGTCAGACAGTTCCTGTTTCGTCAGGTCCTTGGTCGAACCGTGGCGGCCCTGCTCGTTGAACTTCGTGAACACTTCCTCCAGCGTGGCCGCCTCACCCATGTGCAGGTACGGGCCGATTCGATACAACTCGATCAGTGTAGGGGTGAGGAAATCGCCTCGCTGGTCGAGCGGCATGCGGGTGCCCACGTCGTACATCTTCTGGTCCGAGTGCATCGGGCCCACGTGGCAGACGATGCACCCCGCCTTGCCGCCCTCGAAGATCTTCTTGCCGCGCTGGGCCGCCTCTGACAGTTCGCCGTTGGGCCCCACGTAGGGGTTCCGCAGGGGCTGGAGGCTCGTCAGATAGGCATTGACTGCCGCGATCTCGTTGGGCTGCGGCTCGTGGAATTGGATGAACTTGAAGCCCGCCGCAACCGCGACCTCCATGTTCGAGCGGACGCCATGCGACATCACCGGCGACCTCTTATTCACCTGGAGGAGCGACTTGGCATTCTTCGGGTTGCCGATGCCGTCGTTCAGGAGGTCCCAGTTCAGGCCGTCGACTCGGGCGTCCTCAGGATGGCACGTCGCGCAGGAAAGCCAGTGCTGGAAGCAGTAGGCGGCATCGTGGAAGATCCGTTCGCCACGACGCGCGATGTTGTTCTCGCCGTCCGGTCCAATGCGGATCGTCTTGGTGGCCTTGCCGGTCTGCGAATCTGCCAGAATGACCGTGCCGGAGAAGTACATCGCGACGGCGACGTTCTTGCCGTCGGGCGCCAGGTCGATGCCCCTGGGCCCCTTGCCGTCCAGCGGGGTCCTAGTCAGCAAGCCTGCCGCATAGAGCGCCGCCAGGTCGTTGACGAGCATCTTGCGCTTCTCGGGGTCCTTTTTGATTTCGGCCCACGTGTCGGGCACCGCCCTGGCGGACTTGTCGGCGGCCGGCGCCTCGCCCTTCAGGAGCGCGTGCAGCGTCCCCGTGTCCACCCGCGCGATCTGGTGCACGCCGGCAATCGTCACCCACATCGTCTTGCCGTCCTTGGCAAGCACAAGGCCCCACGGATCGGCCGCGCCCTCGCTCAGGCGGTCCAGGAGGAGCGTCGAGTCGAGCGTCTTCGCGCCGAGGTCGATAATGCTGAATGCGTTCGTGTTGACCCAGCCGCGTTCCAGTTGCGTCGTCGGCAAGGTCGTCCGTCCGACCGTATGAAGGGCGTACGCCCACTTGCCATCGGGCGACACGGCCACGCCGCGCACGCTCGTCGAGCCGCCCGGCAACCGCACGTCAGCCACGGACTTCATGGCCGCCAGGTCGATCAGGCTGACCACGGCCGAGTTCATCGGGTCGTCCCCCCGGCCGGCCGGCAACAGGTTCCCGACCACGGCCATCGACTCATCGGGCGTGAGTACGACAAAGTACGGCTCGCGCGGCACGCGGACGCGGCCCTTCTCTTTGCCGGTGGCCAGGTCGATCACGGAGACGTCGTGCGTCACGGTGTTCGGGACGACGAGCAGGCCGCCCTTGGCTGCAACGGCAACGCCCATGGGCCTGAGGCCCGTGGGCAGGTGCCGCAGAACCTTGCCGGCGGCGGCGTCGATCTCGGCCACGGCGCCGGCGTTCCACTCGGCGCAGTAGATCTTCGTGCCGTCGGGCGACCATGCCACGCCGGCCGGTTTGCCGCTGACGGGGACCTCGCGGGCGACCTTTCCGGCGGCCACGTCGATAATCACCACAACGGCGCGAGTCTTGTCGGAGACCGCCAGCCACTTGCCGTCGGGCGAGTAGTGCAGGTCCAGCGGCGAACTCGGCATCCCCGCAGCCCCTGCCGCAGGGGCCACCGCAGGCGCAGCCGCGGGGGCCGCCGCAGGCGCAGCCGCGGGCGATTCCCTGACATCGGCCAGAAACGTTCCAAGAAGAAGTCCGCCGACCCCCAGTGCCACGCTGATGGCCAATAACCGTTTCATCACGGCTCCTCGATTTGTGGCGGCGCCCCCGGCCACAAAAGGCCGGGCCCGCGCGCCTGGACCCTATTTCCTCGCGTCCGCTGAGGCCAATGCTTTGGCGTCCGATTCTATCATAATCCGCAGCCCGATGTTATAGACCTGCCGCCACGCCGGATAACTGAGGCGGAAACTCGACCGGCTGCGCGCCGGCGTACGTGTTTAGCGTGCAAGGCAAGACCTGTCATTCTGAGCGAGCGAGAGCGAGCGAAGAATCTCGGCCGTCCGAACGGCGAGATTCTTCGGCCCCGTAAACGGGGCCTCAGAATGACAGCGCTAAACACAAACGCGCCGGCCGACCGGACCACGACCCGCCCCGCACCACGCACAGATGCAGCGCTGAACCGAGGTCTCCAGATTGAACACGGCACGGGCCGAAGAGGGCCGCAAGATAGTACTGCAACAACGCTCCCTTACGCGGCGGGTGCGGAGGGCCTGTTGCCGAATTGCCGTTCATGTAGGGTGGTCGCCACGGCGACCACCATTTTCACGCGAGAAAAACGGCTATAGCAGTTCACGCTTGACTGTAGCGAGTGTGTGCGCGGTGGGCAGTCTTGCCCACCGCGCCGCCTCTCGATATTCCGCGCGGCGGGCAGGACTGCCCGCCGCGCGAGGGGCTACAAGCAAGCGTGAACTGCTCTAAATCGAGTAATCCTCGACGAAGATCTTCACCTGCCGCGGGGTCACGAAGACGCGGCTGCCGGGCGCCAGGTTCAGGGCGGCGCGGCGGTCTTGCGAGGTCTCGACCTTCACGTCTTCGCCCGAGTCGGCCACGACATGGATGCGCACCTGCGGGCCGGCGGAGTGGATGTGCTTGACGGTGGCCGCAAACGACGACGGCCCGACGGGCGCCAGGTCGATGTCGAGGTCGTGCGGCCGGATGAACGCCCGGGCGGGCACGGCGTCGCCCTTGCGGGCATAGTCGACCTGGATGGGGCCGAAACTCGCCTTCCCCTCTCCCACGCGGCCGTGGAAGAGGTTCACGCTCCCGAGGAAACTCATCACGAATTCCGTCTCGGGGTTGTGGAACACGTCGTCGGGCGTGCCGACCTGCTCGATGCGGCCCTCGTTCATGACGACGACGCGGTCGGCCACCTCCAGCGCCTCTTCCTGGTCGTGCGTGACGAAGACGCTCGTCACGTGCAGTTCATCGTGGAGGCGCCGCAGCCAGATGCGGAGTTCCTTGCGGACCTTGGCGTCGAGCGCCCCGAACGGTTCATCCAGGAGGAGCACCTCGGGCTCGACCGCCAGCGCCCGCACCAGAGCCACGCGCTGGCACTGACCGCCCGAGAGTTGCGACGGGTACCGGTCGGCCAGCGAGTGAAGTTGCACTAGTTTCAGGAGGCCCATGACGCGCTCGCGGATCTGTTCTTCGGCGAGCCGCTGAGGGCGCGGCCGCACCCGCAGGCCGAACGCCACGTTCTCAAACACCGTCATGTGCCGGAAAAGGGCGTAATGCTGGAACACAAATCCCACGCGCCGCTCGCCCACGCGGCGGGAGGCCACGTCCTCGGTGTGAAAGAGGATCGGGCCGCTGCCCGCATCCGGCGCCTCCAGACCCGAGATGATCCTTAGGAGCGTGGTCTTGCCCGAACCGGACGGGCCCAGCAGGGCCACCAGTTCGCCCTTCGGCACGCCAAGGCTTACGTCTCGCAGGGCCGTAAACTTGCCGAAGGTCTTCGAGATGTTGCGGACTTCGATGCTCATGCGGACTCACCTCCCGGGGCCCCTCGCTCCTGGGCCGCCAGTTCGCGCCGGAACTTCCAGGCCACGATGTTCTTTGCCGCCAGCGTCACCAGGGCCAGCATCGCCAGGACCGACGCCACGGCGAATGCGGCCGTAAAGTTGTACTCGTTATAAAGGATTTCCACGTGCAGCGGCACGGTGTTGGTCTGGCCGCGGATGTGCCCCGAGACGACCGAGACGGCGCCGAACTCGCCCATCGCGCGGGCGTTACAGAGGATGACGCCG
>JAPLMO010000175.1 GCA_026386995.1 Planctomycetota bacterium
GGGGCCAAGGTCCGCGTCACCTCCGCCTCCTCGCCCAACGCCGGCATCATCAGCATCGAGGGCGGCACGGTCGAGTTTACCCAGCCGCTGACGAACGCCGTTGGCGGGCTCATCAGCGGCCGAGGCACGCTGAGCGTCGGCGGGACGGGCTTGGTGAACAACGGCAACGTCGGGTTCTCCGGCGGCTTCGCCGACGTTTTTGGCGATGTGGCCAACAACACCGGCGCCAAGATCGTCATTTCCGGCGGATCGACCACCACGTTCTATGACGACGTCAACGCCGCCGGCGGCGAGTTGCGCGTCAGCCAGGGATGCTCGGTCGTCTTCTTCGGTTCGTACAACGGCGGCACCACCGGCACCGGCACGGTCTACATCGAGGGCGACCTGCGGCCCGGCCACAGCCCCGGCGCGGTTACGTTCGAGGGAGACCTTGTCCTCGGCTCGGGGGCGCACCTGGTGGCCGAACTGGCCGGCACGACGCCCGCCGCACAGTACGACCAGGTGAGCGTCGGCGGCCTGGCGGCCCTCGACGGAACGCTTGACGTCGTCCTGCTGGGCGGCTTCAGCCCGGCGTATGGCGATACGTTCAATCTCTTCGATTTCGGCGACTTCGCCGGGTCGTTCGATGCCGTGAACCTGCCGGCCCTGGGCGGCGGCCTCGCGTGGGATGCCTCCGGCCTTTACAGCACCGGCAGCATCCAGGTCATGCCCGAACCCGCCACGCTGGCGCTGGTGGGTCTCGGCCTTGCGGCGTCGCTGCTCCGCCGCAGGCGCGGGTAGTGCTTCGCTCATCGGATCAATAGGAGGGTGGCATGGCCACGCAACAGCCCGCTTGGGCGGGCAGGCCGCGGCCGTGTCACCCCTGATGGAGTTGTTACGACCGCCCGTGCTCAAGTGCCCGTGCTTAGCCCGTGCTTAGTGCTTGAAAGTCCCGCCGGCGGGGGCTACAATCCGTTTTCTTAAGGGCGGCGTAGCCAAGTGGTTCAAGGCAGCGGTTTGCAAAACCGCCATATTTCGTGGGTTCGAATCCCACCGCCGCCTCCAAACGTGACGCCACTGACCGCAATGCACACGGGCCGGAAAAAGGGACAACCCCTTTTTCCGGCCCGATCATTACCAGCCGTGCGGCGGTCAAGATTGCCGCCCATTTGTCGCTGATGCAGGGCGGGTGCTATACCCCCACCTTCTAGCGCGAGCCGCCCAGGCTCGCCGGCGGGCACCCGCCCGCGCACCCGCCGCCCGAAGTCGTGCCGGAGGTCCGCGAGCCGGAGGTCGTAGGTGCGGCAATCGGCCTGCCTGGGCCGCCCCTGATGACCGTGCGAGGCGCTATCGGCCGGCCGTTAGGATCGTGAGCGAAGTTCGGCCGCGGGTCCAGGCTCACAAGTTGCTCGTCGACGAACCTGCCCAGATGCTCGTCGTTCTCGTATGTCGCGGCCAGAAGCAGCATGTGGAGCGGGACCGCCACGATGGGACACGTCGTGTCCGCAATCAGGGCTATCGCGGGGACGCCCATGCTCGCATAGGCCGCCCGGACCGCCTGCGAGGAGAGCCACTTGGCGAACTCGATGGCGGCCATGTGCATGCCGCCCTCGATGCCCCGCTGCCACGTGGCGTTGATGATTCGGACGCCGCGGTTGTACCACCGCGCCAGCCCGAGGAACTTGGAAATGGCGCCCTGCTGGCGCATCTGGAATCCAGAGTTCCGCATTTCTTTGATGAAGGCGTTTTCGGCGCCGGCTGCGCGCGTCAGGTCGTTGGCGTACGGAATCTCACTGTCGTCTTCCTGGAGCAGCGGTTCGCGGTTGATCGGAATGCCCAGGATCTTGTCCCAGGTTGTGGGGCTCGCTCGCCGCATGGCGTCGCCCGCGGCGTTCCACGGCGCTTCGGTGGACGTGCCCCATGTCCAGTCGCCGCTGTAGGGGTTGCCGGGACTGATGGAGTCCTGCGGCTGATGTTCGGGCGGCGGCGCGGCCGAGGGCGTTCCGCGGAAGGTCATCCTGTCCGGGTTCACCGAGGTGTTCCAGCTTCCGTCCCAGACGCTGTTGCCGGGGTTGCCCGAACGCATCTCGGCCCCGCTCGGGGCATCCGGCCTGCCCTCGTAGCGGAAGGCGGGATTGCCGCCCAGCCCGCCGCCGGTCTCGTTTTGCTGGGGCCGGATGGTATTCCAGTCCACGCGTGGCGGATTTTCGGTGAAGGGACGAGGCGGCGCCTGGTTGCCGTTGCGAGCACCCGGAGTGTTGGCAGGGGCCGCGCCCGGCCCCTGCCCCGGCAGGAACGGTCCGTACTGACGCGGAGGCGTGTCCGTCGGCCCTTGCCCCGGCAGGAACGGTCCGTACTGGACGGCCGGCGCAGTCGTCACAAGCGTCAGGGCCGCCAGAAGCACCAGCAGTATGTTGAGCGTTTTCATGGCATCGCGATCCTTTTCCCATCCGCGGGCACGTCGGCCATCAAGTCCATCAGGCCGAATGCCTTCAGGCGGACCGTCTTGTCAAGGTCATAGGCGGCCATGCTACAGAACCGCAGGGCCTGGCTGTCGGCCATGAAGATCATGGCCTGGTGTTCGTCCCAGACCGCAAAGACCGGCGACATGAGGCCGCGGAACGGCGCGGGCAATCCCGCGATTTCGGACACCGAAAGCGGGTTCCCCAGCGGGACCATGCGGGCGAGTTCGCCTGCATCGCCCCGGCCCACGGCCAGACGCAACGCCTTCAGGGCGGCGCAAAATTCCTTGTTAGGCCCATCCGCCAGGGCGCACATCGTCAGGGCCTGGGTGACTGCCAGGGCGCCCGTGGCCTGAAGCGTCATCGGCGACGGGGCCGCATAGGATTCCCATGCGGTCGCGGGACTGGGCGGGAACTGTCGGCTGAATGCCGCCAGGAACCCGCGGTGCTGTTGAGCCAGCGAGGCCTGAGCCGGCCCATCGGCGCTCAGCCAGCGCGGGAGGGCCGGCGGCGCGGCGGGCTGGCGGGACTCCAGTTCGTGGCCTGACCGTAGCGAACCGCCGACCATCATCGGCCGGCCCCCATCATCCGTTCGCCAGCGAGTCAGGACCACGGCGTCCAGGAACGGGCTGTAGTAGCCCACGACAGGTTCGGCCGTCGCCTGGTTGCCCAGGACCATGACGGTTGTTGAGAAGAAGTAGGCCCATGCTGCCGGGGCTGCCTGGAACGAATCGGACTTGGTCAGGAAGTCCATGCACGGGCCGGTCCGGCACTCGCGTACGGCATTGCCGAGGTCAGCCGCGGCGTACATCCTGAAGGCCACCGCCGCGCGAACGACCGCCTCGGCGGACGCTGGCACTGCGGACGGTGCGGGCTGACCGGGGCTGCCGTACTCCGGCATCTCGATGGGCGGCGGGGCGAAGTTCGTGTAGTCCGGGCCGCCGTGGGAGCGTTCCGTCGGCGACCATGCCTCTTCCTGGCAGCCCCAGGCTCCCAAGCCGACCGCCAGGCCGGCCAGGGCCGCCGTGATTCCCACCCAGTGCAATCGCATAAGGCCCCCTTTAGAGCAGTTTAACATTGCATGTTTGCGCGGCGGTTCTCCTGAACCGCCGCGCTGATGTGCTGGTAGGCGGTCGACGCGGCGGGTCAGGAGATCCGCCGCGCAACAACCCAATCTTAAAACGCTGTAGTGCGATAAATCTCTACCGCGGCCGGTCGCGTGCGGCAGTCTGGTCCGGCGGCGGAGACTTCTGTTTCTTGACCTCGTAGTCGTTTTCCCAGACCACCAGGCCCGAGCGGGCGTCGGTCAGCCGGAACTGGAACCGGAAGTACCGCAAATCTTTCGCCTTGGCCCCGTCTTCGCCCTCCGTGACGGCGTAGATGAACCCCTTGAGGAAGTAGTCCGTCGCGGCGATGCGGCTGGAGACCTCGGACGACTTCTTGACTTTCAGTTTACCGGTCTCGTTTTCGGACCGTGTGGTCGGCGCCTTGGCGTTGGCGGTGCCCGTGGCGGTGTCGGTGGTGGCCTCGTAGTCCACGGTGACCGGCTCGTCCGTCTGCTGGCTGCGTTCGGCGACGATGTCGCGGCGGACCGTCTCGTCGCGGAAGACGACGCGGTTGCTCCCGGACTTAAGGATCATGCCGCGGATCGTCTGCGGGTAGATCGTCAGGTCGACCGCGGCCTCGGTCTTGTTCTCGATCGGGCGGATCTCGACGACGACGGGTTCCCTGGCCGACTGGACCACGTTGGACATCACAAGGTCGCGGGCCATGATGTCGCAGACCGCCAGGAAGTCCTTGACCGAGGGCGCGGCAAGGTCCGGCCGACGCGGTTCCGCGGTCACGGGGCGGTTCGTGGTTTCGTTCGGCTGCGACCCGTCCAGGATGCGGAAGGGCAGTGTCACGAGCCCCTCGACCTCGCTCATGAGGGGCAACTTGGACTTCGACTGCTGCTCGCCGCCGCAGCCGCCCATGGCCGCCACCAGGACGGCCGTCAGAACGCACACGCGAAGCAGGGCACTGACTCTCATGGTTTATCCTCCGCACGATGCCTTACGGGTTGGGGTTGAACTGGGCGACCAGGCGCGCGGCCGCGACGCCGGCCGCCGTCCGTACGTCGTGCGCTGTTTGCGACACGGCGCAGACCACCGTCCCCGACCTGGTCTCGATCATCCGCAGGTAGACCTGGTACGGCCCGTCCGGTCCGGCCTCGGCCGTCAGGTTGCTCTCGACGAAGAACTTCACCTTCTGGTCATACAGGTTCGCGTACTGGAGTTTGCCGCGGTAAAGGTCCAGCCCGGCCGCATCGTCCATCGCCTTGACGGTGAACGCATTCGTGCGGGCCAGCGACTCCGTGATGATCGCCTGGACGGCGGGACTGTATTTCTGCGACATGACGAAGGTGGCCCTGCCGTTGTCGGCCAGGAGCGTTGCGGAATCGCCGACGGTGCTCGCGGAATCCTTGGCGCTCGCATCGGCCTCCAGAAGGCTGATGGCGCTCTTGCTGAACACCGTCGGGCCGACGGCCACGACCGGCGCGGTCGCGGGCAGTTCCCACGAGTCGCGCGGGTACTTGACGCTGAAGTACGCCAGGGCCTCCGGCGACATCCCCTTCAGGTTCGAGGCCGAGCCGTCGCGGTCAGCCACGGGCCGGTTCTCGACCTGCACTTCCTTGACTCTCGTCCCGCAACCCGAAAGGCCGACCACGATTGCCGTGGCGATGACCGTGAAAACAAGCGTCGACAACCCGTGATTTCTCATGTTACAAGGCTCCTGACTAGCACTGTCGTCAACCTCGACGGCGCGCGGCGGACAAGTCTGCCGGCTAAATATTTCTATTTGCGGCGCGTTCTCGTTACTTCGGCAACACGCTCTGCTTCCACCAGCCGTTCTCGTACACGCGCCCGGGGTAGCATAGTTTGTCGCCCGAGGCGGTGGCCAGGTTGCGGAACTGGACGTTGTACTTCTCCAGGCCCGGCCGGATGCTGTTGCCTTCCACCAGCACAAGGTCTTGCGGCGCGAAGTGGACGGTCCGCCACTGGCCGACCTCCACGGGCTCGTCCTGCGAGTTGAAGAAGACGAACCGGGCATCGGCCCAGATGTCCTCGCGGTAGGCGTTCTGGAGTGTGATGCGGGCCTGAATCTGGCCCATCGGCGCGCGCGTGGCCACGGTTCTGCGGAGGAGCAGGGCGTTGCGCACGTTCTCGTCCATCATGGTGACGCCGTGCGTCGTCTGGTGCGGCGCGGTTTCGTCGGCCTGCGTGATGGGGCTGTAAGGCCCGCGCTCCGTAGCGCACCCGGCGGCCAGCAGCCACACCCCGACAACGGCCCCGGCGCCCGAAATCGCCAGCGCAGAAGATGCCTTCATGTTTTGCTCCTGTATAGGGGATGCCCCCGGTTCGGGAGGCGAGTGCGGCAACTTCGTACGGCGGTGACCCAATCCCAGCGATAGGGGAGTGCAAGAGTCAAAGTTACTATCGGCTGAATCGGAAAAAGACTTCAGGTTTCCCGCGGGCGGCGGCAGGCGGAGTGTGGCCGCAGATTCTGGCAGGCGGTTCCTTTCGTAGGGGCGGCCCTGTGTGGCCGCCCTGCCTTTAGCGTGGCGGTTGCCCCCGGCCAACTGAAACAACAGCCGGGCGGCCACACAGGGCCGCCCCTACAAAGGCAAACGGCAACTGCCAGAAAGGACAGCCACACCCGGCAGGTGGGGGTGAGGGGGCGTAATGTGCCGTATGTCTGTTGACTTCCGCCCGCCCCGGTCGTAGCCTATCGCCATATCAAGGAAAAAGCCCGCCAAACCCGAAGTTACCCCGCCGCCCGCGCCTGCCGCCGGTGCGGCCGACGCATGACTCTGGGATGAGGCTTGCAGTGATTCACGACACACGATAGCAGGAAGCCGCAAATGTGATTCCCGCCCACGGGGGGCGATCCGAAAAAGACCGCGTGTCCTCCGAAGCGCTGGCCTGTTGCCGTGACGCCGGGAACGAAGTAATCTGAGCCAAACGGGAAGCCCGCCGACGGGCGGGCAAGCGGTCTGGCCGCGGGTCGGCGGTTCTCTACCCTTTGCCGCCGCCCCCGGCCGACCGGCCCGAAGAAAGGGTAGACCATGTCTACACAACCCTTGCCAGAAACCCCCTCCGAGCGAGCCGGCCACGCTCTCGCTCCATTGACAATGCAGAGGTCAATAGTTGCTTTGCCAGACCTTGATGTTTTCGAACGCGCGCTGGTCGTCTGCACCCATGAAACCGATCTGCCCGTTGCATTTCACGCGATTGAGGTTCATCAGGTAGTCATTGACGTACAACTCCATCATGTCGAGCCTGATGATCAGCCGGAACGTCAGGGTGCGGCCGAAGTCCATGTCACGGCTGGTGGTTTGTTGGATTTTCAGATCACTGCCATCGGCCTTGACGGCTCCGAACCGGGCTGCATCGCTCGCCAGGAGCAGGCACTGGCCCTGACCGTCGCCCTGGTCGAAAAAAATGCCGTGCTTTCACCTTGCCGCGAAACTTGTCAAGCGCTGCGCGGGCGCTTTCCACCGACCCGAAGCTATCGAGGAACAGGCTCATCTCGTAGATGGAGAAATACGGCTTGCCGTCGATCTTCCAGTAACTGGGATGTGTGAAGTACTTCGAGATCACCAAGTCGCAGATCGTGTCCCACGTCTCCGGTTTCACCTTGCCCGGATAGAGCAGCTTGATCTTGTCGGCCGGGTTGTAGCCTTGGATGTCATACCAGTCGTGGTTGGCCCACATGAGGGCGAACTTGATGCGGGCGTTGTTGGTGGCCTGAAGGAACCCCTTGTCCAACGCGCCTTCCAGGTACGGACCGTCGTCGTAGTAGTACCAGTCAAAGATGAACGCATCCACGCCGTGGTCGGCGGCCGCGGCGATCTTCTGCTCCATGGCCTCCGGTCTTGACTCGTCGGTATAGCCCCATACAGGAACCTTTGGCTGCCTGTGATCTGGGAATCGCGGCTTGGCCGCCTTGATAAGGTCCCACTCGGTGAAGCCTGCGTACTTGGCCTTGTCCCAGCGCGGATCCGGATGAGTGCACGGATAGTAGTAGGCGGCCACGGTGATCCTGGCTGGCGATACAGGAAGAGTTGATTCAAAAGCATAGCGACCTGACCCAATCTCATACACAGCACAGGAACCTTCCATTCGCAGGAATCTGACACCTTCAGCCTTATCGATGGATTCTCCGCCTTCTGTGACTGAAGACGCCTCTTGGGTGGGCACAAACACGGTGGCAGTCGTGTTGACAGGGATCGTGACCTCCAGCGTCAGTGTCTCGCCATCGCGTTTCCAGCTGCTGAGGATCCGGCCGTGGATGGAGTCGTAGCTGGTTCTCGCCCAGTCCAGCCCGGATCCCGGCACGGGAGCAATGCGGATGCGCCGATAACCCGGCGCGTCTTCGCTGATTCCGCCAATGATGCGGAACAGATACTCGCCCACCGCGCCGAAGGCGTAATGGTTGAAGGAATTCATCCCGGAATCCTGGAATCCCGCCTCCGGGCGCCAGCCATCCCAACGTTCCCACACGGTCGTGGCGTTGTTCTTCACCTCAAAAAGCCAGGAGGGAAAATCCTCGTTCAAGAGCAGACGATACGCCAGATCATCGCGTCCCGCCATGTGCAAGCCCGGCAACAGGCGCGGCGTGCCGATGAAACCCGTCGCCAGATGTCCCTTGAAACGCTGAATCTCATCGCCGAAACACTTGGCCATCTTGGCCTTGAGTTCCGCGGGCACCAGGTCCATGGTGAACGCCAGCGCATAGCCGGTCTGGCTGGTGTTCTTGATCCGGCCGTCGGGCTCAACAAGATACTTCGCAAAGGCGGCCGCCGCTTCTTCGGCCTGGGCACGATACCTCGCGGCATCCTCCCGCTGACCGATCACCTCGGCCATCTCGGCCATCAGCTTCAGCGAATAGGCGTAATGAGTCGTCCCGATGACTTCCTCCGACGCGCCGCCGC